>CAWUJC010000225.1:0-5172 GCA_963922355.1 uncultured bacterium
CGAGGCTTACTTCAGGTAACCACCCCCGCCGCCTTTGGAGCTACCCGATTCTTCGCCGATGTAGAGTTGATGTTCCGAAGCATCGCTGGCCAAACCAATCATGTTGCTCTCTTGGCCATCATCCAAACCTTCGACAACCTCCAGCCGATAGACCAGGTAGCGATTCGCCGGGCTCACATCACCACCCGGGGCGACTTCGTCCAACTTCAAATTGACGATCTTGCGCGACGATAGATTCTCTAACTCTGAGGCCGGGATTTCCGCGACCTCAACGCCCTCTTTCATGTAAAAATGGTAAAAGACGCTGTCTTTGACCTCGATGCTCGGAAAGGCTCCAACGAAATAGACCTTGGTGTCTTTCACGGTTTCCGGCCCTTTGTTCCACGCAAAGGCGAGCTCCAACTCTCCGCCCGGCTGGTCCACGATTTCTTCCATCACGGGTAGTGCATCGAAGACCAAAATCGACTTCACATTTATCTCGCGGTTGAAACCGTAATTACCTTTTCCAGGTCCCACACCACCGTTGCGATATTTCCCAGTGTCCGCGTCGCCCGAGGCACGAGCAAGTAACGTCGCGGATAAGTCTTCCGCCAGGACTTGACCAGTCAGAGTTGAAAACACTATTGCCATTAATAAGAAGCGACGAATCATAATATAGTACCTACTATCTTTTCTAGTTGCATGCAAGTTGTAAACATGAAAAAGCGAGCCCCAGAGCTATCCAACTCCCCAGGGCCCGCTACCTCACTCAAAGTAATGTTCGTTCAATAAGCGATTCAGGAATCGCATTTAAACCTTGGCTTGACGACGACGAACGATCAGGAGAGCCCCCGAGAATAGGAGGGCTGCAGCCGTTGTCGGCTCCGGGACCACGGTGGCATTGACTTCAAACTCACCAATCCGGGTGCGGAAAGTAGACCCAAAGGATGAACCTTGGGAATCCAAGCGAAAGCCAACGCCGATCACGTCACTCAAATCAGGTGCTGCCGAAGAACCAAGCGCCAACATATCGGAGGCTGGATCATACGTGAGCCAGGAGTTCGTCGTCGGATCATTCTGCGTAAACGTAATCGCCTGTCCGGCATTGATGTTCGTAACGGCTCCAGATGTAATGAAGAAGCCAGCCCCCGTTTCGACGACCCAGCGTGCCTGCAAGTTCGAGCTACTTAGCGAGTCAAAGGCAATCTTCATGCTGGAACTGCTGTCTAAGGTGATCGCGCTTCCAGGCTCGACTAGAAAATCCGCCGCTTTCCAATAGGCCAAGAACGCAGCGGCATCGTCAGTCGTGATCCCATTCATTCGAGCGTGGATACCTGTGGAATAGACTCCACTCAAGGAACCCGCTGAAGGTGCCTGGTAATTATAAGCGCCGCTGTTAGAATTCTCGTGGATCATCCCGCCATAGAAGACGGAACTCGTACCAGTCGATCCGGAGATTTGCGGATTAGTGTCATCAAACGCGACGCCGAAAGTTGAACCCCCGAGGGAGCCTTGGCTCTGAAAGGTACCAGTGTAGGAACCGGTTCCGTCCCAGTCGACGACAAGGGCCGCCGCCAGAGGCGATACCGAAATTGAACACGCGGCAAGCACCGCGCCCAGTGAGTTGAGGAGAGTTTTTTTCATCAGATATGTGGGTTGATTGAGCACATTAGTTAGTACTTACTAACGTTATAGGTTAAGCGCCCAATTTCTGTCAAGACTTCCCCTAAAATTTTTACCTTTTGCCTAGGTGTAGTAAGCACTAATATTTGAAGAAATATGCTTTCCCAGAAACCAACCCAAGCCACCATTGCCAAAAATCTGGGCATGAGCCAACAAACGGTCTCTTTTGCGCTCAATGGCTACGAAAAAATTCCGGAAAAAACCCGGACACGGGTCTTGGATGAAGCGGCCCGGATTGGCTATCGCTTGAACTCTGCGGCCAAGCTCTTTCGCTCGGGCAGAATGGGAGCCATTGCCCTCGTCACCCATAAAAACTTCCACACCCTACCCAACCTCGTCTTGAGCGCGCTGAATAAGGTCCTGGTCGGACGAGAAGTACACCTCACGCTCTACGGTGCGCAGCTCGAGGATTTTACCGACCCCGAAAGCCCTCCCCGTTTACTTCGCGAAAATTTTGTCGATGGCATCATTGCGATGGACAACGGCCATTGGACCCAGGAACTCAGCCACTGGATCCAGCGTTACCAAATTCCGACCATCTGGCTGAACCGTAAAGCTACCCATAACTGTGTCTACCCCGATGAAGTTCACTTGGCCGAGAAATTGACTCTGGAGGTTCTCGACAAACATCCTGGGAACCTGATCTATAGTACGCCACGCCCAAAGGCAGATTCCCATTACAGCGTACCGGATCGCTTGGAAGGTGTCCGTCGGGCGGCAAAGAAAGCCAAACGCAAACTGACGATTCAACACAGCCAGCCTCAGCTCTTTGAGCAGGAGCCAAGCACGATTGACGGCCACATCCACGATCTTCTCCGCCACTACCCCAAACCTGCCTGCCTGATCACGTACGGGTTAGAAGACGCCCAAGCGTACTATTTACAGGCCCGTCTCCTCGGGTGGCGCATCCCGGAAGACTTGGGCATTGCCTGCTTTACCTCGCAACAAGCACATCTCGCCCATATTCCGATCACCCACTTGACCATTCCGATGGGCCCCTGCGCAAAAGCAGCTGTTCCCTTGCTCGAAAAGCGGATTATCCACGGCTACAAAAAAGTCACCTCTCAAGCCATACAGGACTTTGATTACCATCCCACAGGGACGATCTAACTTACTTGCTTCTTGAATCTTTAATAGTTCGCACTATTAGCTTTAATCGAGCTATCAATCTCTCGCATTTCTAAGTGACACCTCCCGTTCTCCCCCTTAGTTCTGGTCGGTATGGATCCTAAGACAATTGCCTCTTTCGTTGATCGTCCTCAGCACCCCTCAGCTGGTCGCCCATGGGCTTGGCGGCCCGAGTTCCGTGGTGCCTTCGATGCGGTTGACCGCCTCTTACTCGAAAATGGTTGGCACCTGCTCCACCTTCAGCTCGAAGACCAATACGGCTCTCCTTTTGCTCGTGAGACTTTTGCCCGCTTTCTCGACGAGCAGATTGCGGAACAGAACCTAGCCCCGAGTGGCGTCTTCATTGGCCTGAGCCGAGGTGGGCTCTCCGCCCTCCACGTTGCCATGGACCGGCCCGACCTCTGCCATACCCTGTACTTAGACAACCCCGTCTGCGACTTCCGCAGTTGGCCAGGCGGCCAGGACGGCGGCCCAGGTAGTCCGGACGATTGGAAGAAGCTCCTTCTGGCCTACGATCTTGGAGAAGAGGCTGCCCGCTCCTGGAACGAACAACCTCTCCAGCGGCTGACTCCTGACTTTATTCAGCACACTCCTTTGGCACTCGTCGGCGGAGATGCGGACGAGATTGTTCCCTGGCCGACAAATGGCGCCAAGCTCGCCCAACTCTGGAAGCAGCATGGCGGCAACCTGCATCTCGAAATTAAACCTGGTGCCTTGCACCATCCCCACGGGCCGGAGAAACCCACCACGGTCTTTGATTTTCTCCTCAACCCAGAGCCTCATTCGTCGTTCTCATGAAGTCGCAACAACCACTCCCCTACCAAGAACGTATCGCTTGGTTCCACCAGGCCCGCTTTGGCATGTTCATCCACTACGGCCTCTTTAGCCTGCCCGGTCGAGGCGAATGGATCATGTGGCAAGAACGCATCCCAGCCAAAGACTACCACAAGCTGGCCAACGCCTTTCAGCCGGTGAAAAACTGCGTCGACCAATGGCTCGACCTCGCGGTCGAAGCGGGGATGAAGTACGCCGTCTTTACCACCAAGCACCACGATGGCTTTTGCCTCTTTGACAGCAAAACCACCGATTTTAAAACCACCGCCACTAAATGTGGGCGAGATTTGGTGCAAGAGTTTACCGATGGCTGCCGCAAACGTGGCCTGAAAGTGGGGCTCTACCTCTCCAACATTGACTGGAATTACCACGGCTACTTCGAACCAAAGCGGTACCCCGCGTCCAAGCGCGCCTTGGTCGATTCGCTCCACACACAAACCCGCGAACTCTTGACCAACTACGGCAAAATTGACGTGCTTTGGTACGACGGCGAGTGGGTCGATCTCGGACGCAAGGAAGTGAAGAGCTTCGCTCGCTTCTGGCGCTCGAAGGAACTGTTGAAAAACATCTACGCCCTTCAGCCACATATCCTCGTGAACAACCGGCTGGGTATTCCGGCAGATTTGGATACGCCCGAGCAACACGTCACCGCTTCCAAACCTGGTCGCGGCTGGGAGTCTTGCATGACGATTGGCGACGCCGAGGCCTGGGGATGGACGAAGTACGGCGTCAACCGTAAGCCGGTCTCCACGTTGCTCCACAACTTGGCCATCGCGGCATCGGGAGAGGGCAACTACCTACTCAACATCGGACCGCGCCCCGACGGCACCCCGGAACCGGAAGAAGCCAAACACCTTCGAGCCATGGGCAAATGGCTACGGCTCAATGGCGAAGCTATCTATGGTTCCCAGCGCCTGTTCCCGGATTACACCCGCCACTGGCAAGGCGCCTACACCCGCCAAGGCAAGACGGTCTACATCTCGCTCTTCCGCTACAGCTCACCGGAAATCCCCCTTCCTCTCATGCGTCCCCTACCCGTCAAAGCCACTCTCCTGGGCTCGAAGAAGAAACTCGGAATCGAACCAGGCCCTAACGCCAGCATCCGTATCACGGGACTACCGAAGCGCCCACCAGTCGCCATTCAGCCCGTCCTGAAGCTCGAGTTCAAGGAAGCGCCCCGCCGCGTAGAGGAAACGAACCACGGTGCTTGGATCGATGGCGAGGTCGAGGAATAGATTCGGCCAATGTGAGCTAGGTGGCTACTCAAAAACCGCTATGGCCAACGCGCTCGAGCAGTCTGCCCCATCCAGGCAATCCCATCAGTCGCCTGACTTAGGATCTGGGTGGACTCACGCTGGCTGGCCAAAATTTCTCCTTCTCGCGCTCCGAGCGAGACCGAGATTTTTGTTCCTCCAATATCAATGGCTAAATAAGGCATCGTGCAGCAATGCTTTCTCCAAGCTTGGGCTTCTCCTGCCTTATTTAAAGGAGATTTCTTTGATCGAGTAACCGTACTCTGGGGAAGTCTTTTCCAAGCAATCGATCTTC
>CAWUJC010000226.1:0-5170 GCA_963922355.1 uncultured bacterium
AACGCTGACCCGAAGCCGAGGCGGACGACCAGACGCGAAGAGATGCTCGACCTCGTTGTGGTCGACGGTCACGCCAAGGGAATCATCACCCGCAACTTGGTGAGCGGGAAGATCACCCGCCATTCGGCTGACGCTGTCGTGCTGGCCACCGGCGGTTACTCGAACGCGTTCTTCCTCTCCACCAATGCGATTGGCTGCAACGTCACCGCCGCCTTCCGCGCGTACAAGAAGGGGGCCGCCTTCGCCAATCCCTGCTACACGCAAATTCACCCGACCTGCATCCCCGTTTCCGGCGAGCACCAGAGCAAGCTCACGCTGATGAGCGAAAGCCTGCGTAACGACGGTCGCGTCTGGGCACCGAAGAATCCAGCCGACGTCGGCAAGCATCCGGACGAAATTTCGGAAGAAGATCGCGACTACTACCTCGAGCGTAAGTACCCGAGCTTCGGTAACCTCGCGCCGCGCGACATCTCCAGCCGCAGCGCCAAGGAAGCTTGCGACGAAGGCCGTGGGATTGGCCCGGGCGGGCGCGGCGTGTATCTCGATTTCCGCGATTCGATCAAACGTCTGGGCGAGCAAACCATCCGCGAGCGCTACGGCAATCTCTTCCAGATGTACCAGAAGATCACGGGGGAAGACGCTTACAAGCAGCCGATGCGCATCTATCCCGCGCTGCACTACACCATGGGCGGTCTCTGGGTCGACTATAATTTGCAGACGACCATCCCCGGACTCTTCGCCATTGGCGAATGCAATTTCTCCGACCACGGCGCCAACCGCCTCGGCGCGAGCGCGCTGATGCAGGGCTTGGCCGACGGGTACTTCATCTTGCCCTACACCATTGGCAACTACTTGGCCCAGGTGAAAGAGAAGCCGCCAGCCACGGATCACGCCGAATTCAAGAAGGCCGAAGACGACGTGGTCAAGCGCTTGAAAACCTTGCTCGACATCAACGGTAAAGAGACGGTCTTGAGCCTCCACCGCGAACTCGGTCACATCTGCTGGGACAAGATCGGCATGGGCCGCAATCGCGCGGGCCTGGAAGAAGCGCTGCAGGAAATCCCCGATCTCCGCGAACGTTTTTGGAATGACCTCAACGTGCTAGGCGGGAAGGACGAATTTAACCAGGCGCTGGAACGCGCCGGTCGCGTCGCCGACTTTATGGAGTTTGGCGAACTGCTGGCCAACGACGCCTTGATGCGAGAGGAAAGCTGCGGCGGCCATTTCCGCGAAGAGTATCAAACGGCGGACGGCGAGGCCGTCCGTAACGACGACGACTTCGCCTTTGTGGGGGCCTGGATGTACGAGGGCAAAGACAAAGCGCCGTCCCTGCACAAAGAACATTTAGCCTACGAAGAAGTCACCATGTCCACCCGGAGTTACAAATGATCGCGCCTAATCCCGACAACGCTACGCTCACCGCCGAACCGCCGAAAAGCACGGCCACGCATCGTCAGGCGACGCCGGTCGAGACCGAGAAGGAAGCTTCCATGCGGCAGCCGGAGAGCAAAGAAGAAGAGATGACGCTGACCCTGCGCGTCTGGCGGCAGAACGGGCCGCAGGACCAAGGCCGTTTCTGCGATTACCAACTCCCCGGCGTTTCGCCCGACAGCTCCTTCCTGGAGATGCTCGACCTGCTCAATGAGCAGTTGCAGCAAAACGGCGAAGACCCGGTCGCCTTCGACCACGATTGCCGCGAAGGTATCTGCGGGATGTGCTCGCTCACGGTCGACGGCATCTCCCATGGACCGGAAGAAGAGGTGACCATTTGCCAGACCCACATGCGCAAATACCAGGACGGCGATGTCATCACCATTGAGCCGTTCCGCGCCACCGCCTTCCCCAACATCAAGGACTTGGCGGTGGATCGCTCCGCCTTCGATCGCATCATCCAGGCAGGCGGCTTTATCGCCGTTCGCACCGGCGGGGCGCCGGACGCCAACTTGATTCCGATTTCCAAGACCATCTCCGACATGGCGATGGATGCCGCCCAGTGCATTGGCTGTGGCGCCTGCGTGGCGGCCTGTAAGAACGGCTCGGCCGCGCTTTTTACCTCGGCCAAGGTCAGCCACCTCAACTTGCTTCCGCAGGGTAAGGTGGAGAAGGATCGTCGCGCCGTCGCCATGGTCAAGCAGATGGATGCAGAAGGCTTCGGCTCCTGCACCAACACCAATTCCTGCGAAGCGGTATGCCCCAAGGGCATCAGCGTGACGAACATTGCCCGCATGAACCGCGACTACGCGCTCGCTACGCTCAAGGGCGTGGAGTAGGGATCTAGTTATGAATCTGTCTCCTGAAGAGGCTAGGAAAAATAGTATTAAGTATCTTCAGGAGCACAGCATTCCATACAGTGAGCATCTTCCCTTGTTGGAAGAGCATGAGGAATTATCACCGCAGAATTCCCAAGCAGTCGCTAGGCGTTGTTTTATTCTATCCCATGTCATTGGCATTGGGTTTGATGCAAACGTCTCCAGATTAAGGAATCATCTAATTGAGTTAGATTATTTTAAGTATGCATCTACCAAGGAAAAACTGCTTTTAATGGCTGATACGCATACGAAACAAGAAATGATCGATGCCACTTGGCTTACGGAGTGCGTGCAAAGTCTAGCATGGTGTTTAAGTCTAGTAGAGCTCGATCCATTTAAGAACTGCGATAACGATTTAGCAGACAATTTTCCACCACCACTTACGGATCCTGCTCAGTTTATTCAGACTTCTAAGTTGCGTCCTATTGAAGAAATCTATCAACAAGCAGATCTTCATTACCAGTTGCACTGGGCTACGCGTGATTCGCGAATTACGGGTGGAGACTTTGCTTTAAATGAAGGGTTAACTCGGGAACGTAGGAAGGCCTTGGAATGGGTGATAGGAGTGGAGGCAGAGTGGGATGAAATCCCTTTGAATACATAAAAAAACCGCCGCTGGTTTCAGCGACGGTTCGGACATTGAGGTCAGTAATATTCTGACCCTAGATAAAGACAACTGGCAGCATCAAGGATACTGCCGCGGGCGAGCACTATTTGCGTTCGCGGTGGACCGTGTGGCGGCGAAGGAACTTGTTGTACTTCTTCACCTCCAGGCGCTCCTGACCCAGCTTCTTGTTCTTCGTGGTGAAGTAGCGGGAGACGGGCTTACCTTCGGCTTTAGCTTCGGTGCATTCGAGCGTGATGATATCGCGTGCCATGATAGGGATCGGGGAAAGGGGTTAAAATTTCTGGAGCCAGGTAAAATGCCTGAAAGAGGGGGCGCAGGTCAAGCGTAGAAGGGGAAATCTGGAAAATACTCGAATTGTTCACATATGTTGTTGACAAATGAATCTAAAAAGTTGATCTTGTGGGCATGGCGAAACCCACAAACAGCTTTAATACCTTGGCCGGCGTTCCGGTGCATTACGCGCGACCTCCCGTCGCGCCCTACGGCACCCGGGGGGCGGCTCGGCGTTTTTTGGCGACGGCGGCATTCGAACGCAAACTCGATACGGCTTTTGGTGAACTCTGGACCCGCTGCCCACTTGGTCCGGCCGAGGTGATCGTCACCGCGGGGGCCTGGGTGGCGAAGCCCGGTTACCATGGCTTGGGGCGGGGCTTTGATCTTGATGCGCTCTTCTGGTCTGGCGGTCGACGGGACTTCATCACCGTCCGTTACCCCCAAGACACGGCATTTTATCTGGCGGTGGAGGGCGTTCTGCGGCGGCATTTTGGTACGGTCCTGCAGTATCACTACGATCGCGCGCACGAGGATCACTTTCACCTCGATGACGGTACGCCCGTGGGGTGGAACCGGCGTTCGCGCTCGCGGGTGCTTTACCTTCAGGCGGCCTTGACGCATTTGCACGGCGCCCCGGTCGAAATCGATGGCATCTATGGCCAAGAAACCGCGAGAACCACACAACGGATTCTGCGTGAACTTGGGCTGGATGGCAGTCTGGAACAACTGGGTATCTGGAAAGCTTTTCTAGCTCAAAGCGCGGATCGCGGCTTCGCCTTAGCTCTGGAGAACGATCCCCCGGTACCTCCGTCAACAGCCCCTCAAGAGCCGCTACCTGAGATCGCTCTGCCGCGACTCTGGTCGGCTACGGTTGGGCAGGTGGGAGCCATGGCCGAGACGATGCGCTCCCAGCTCCAACGGCTCGAGCAACAGGTGGCGCAACTCGACCAACACCTCAATCTACGGGCGGTGCTGGACGGGCAGGGCAAGGCCGCGCCCCCCTTGGCGGCGCCAAAATTCCGCTTCTCGGTTCGAGGCAAGATGAGCACCTTCGGCGGGCCGGAGGATCGTGGCGTGAAGCCGGACGAAGGGCTGGCCTTGATCCAACCCAGCCAAGCGCAGGAGTTTGCCCCCTACTTCCTCCAGGAGCAACCGCGCGGTACCACGGGGCTGGCGCGGCGACTGGATCCCAACGCCTCCTATCTCGCCTGCCGCTGGGATTACCTCAAGCTCAGCAAGGCGGAGTTGCGCGACGCGCAGGCCGTGGTGCGAAATCCAGCCACCGGTGCCTGGGTTTTGGCCCAGCCGGTTGATTGGGGCCCGGCGGAATGGACCGGACGGGTGGCCGATCTCTCCCCTGGTCTGGCCCGCGTGCTGGCTCTGCAAACTGATGACGAGGTGGAGGTGGAAATCCTTTAGGCGGCATCGCTGCCGACGAAACTGCCTCTCTGGATTTGACTTATGCACGCTGCCCCGCTTCCATCGGCCATGGCTTTAAGTATCGGGAAGATCGAACCGATTGTCCGCGCTTTTTCCGAACAGCGGATTCTGGTCGTTGGTGACGTGATGCTGGACGAATTCGTTTGGGGCAAGGTCTCACGCATTTCGCCCGAAGCGCCGGTGCCGGTGCTTGACGTGCAGCAGACTTCTTACTACCCGGGCGGGGCGGCCAACGTGGCGCGCAACCTCCGCAGTTTTCAGCCGCACGTGACGTTGGTCGGCGCGATCGGCGAGGATGTGGCTGGAGAGCGGCTCAAGGGCTTGCTGAGCGAGCAAGGGATCAATTGCGACGCCATGCTCGTCTGCGATGATCGCCCAACCACGTTGAAGTCCCGTTTTAGCGCCATTACCCGCCAGCGGCAGGGCGAGCTGCACATTGAAGACCAGCAACAGCTGGTCCGCATTGACCGCGAGAAGCGCTCACCGATCACCGACGCGCAGACCGCGCAGTTGCTCGAAC
>CAWUJC010000227.1:0-5167 GCA_963922355.1 uncultured bacterium
CGGACCGGTAACTGCAACCTCACCACCGTGATCGCCAATCTCCAGCTCAAGATGGGCAAGCCTGTGCTGCCGGAGGGGCGGATGGAGCAGCTACGCGAAGTCTCCATGTTTATCGACGAGATGGCCAACCAGAGCCACAGCCATCGCCTGCCGTATGTCGGTGCGAGCGCTTTTGCCCACAAGGGCGGCATCCACGTCAACGCGGTGAACAAGCTGGCCCGCAGCTACGAGCACATCGAGCCCGAAGCGGTCGGCAACACCCGCCGGGTGCTGGTCGGCGAGCTCTCCGGCGGGACGAACGTGATGATGAAGGCGCAGGAGTTGGGGCTGGAGTTGGAGGAAAAGTCGGACACGACCCGCCGCATCCTGGCCGAGATCAAGCGCCTGGAAAACGAGGGCTGGGAGTTCGAGGCGGCCGACGCGTCCTTCGAGGTGCTGGTCCGCCGTTTTCTGGAAGGCAAGGAGGACGTCGGCCAATTCTTTGAGCTGCACGAGTACAACCTCGACCTGCACAAAGATAAAGTGATGGATTTCGACGATGCCGAGGCGACGGTCAAGGTTTGCGTCGACGGGCAGATCGAACACACCGTGGCGGAAGGCGACGGTCCAGTGAACGCGCTGGACCAAGCGCTGCGCAAGGCGCTGCGACCGCATTTCCCGCAGCTCGATGACATCAAGCTGACCGACTACAAGGTGAGGATCCTCGATGGTCGTCTGGCCACCGCGGCGCGCACCCGCGTGTTGATCGAAAGCACAGACGGGAACAACGCCTGGACGACGGTCGGCGTGAGCGATGATATCATCGAAGCCTCCTGGCGCGCCCTCCGCGATAGCTTTGAATACAAACTCCTCAAAGACCGAGAGGCGCAACCTTAGGCTATTTCTCGCAAAGGCCGCTAAGGTCGCAAAGGGTCCCAGATGGACGAGAACGATTTATCAAGATTGATACTGGACGCCGCCTACAAGGTTCATTCAACTTTGGGGCCAGGGCTTTTGGAATCAGTCTATGAAGTTGTTCTTGCCCATGAGTTGGAAAAACAAGGTGTGGGGGTAAAGCGGCAGGTAAAAATTCCAATTCAATATGAAGGGCAATCCTTTGAGGTTGGGTTTCGTGCTGACTTAATTGTGGCAAACAAGGTATTGATTGAATTGAAATCGGTCGAAAGCCTGAAGCCGGTATTTTCCAAACAGGTGTTAAGTTATCTGCGACTGGCCAATTTACGGCTTGGGTTGCTGATCAACTTCAATGAAGAACGACTGAAATTTGGACTTAAGCGAATCGTGAATGGTATGCCAGAAGAATCATTGCGACCTTAGCGGCCTTTGCGTGAATAATTTAAAATCCTTTTGAGAAACCTATTTTAGCCATGAAAGAACTAGCCAAAGCCTACGAACCGCAGAGCGTGGAGGATCGCCTCTACGCCGGGTGGTTGGAGCGCGGGGACTACACCGCCGATCCGGCGTCGCCCAAGCCCAAGTTTTCCATCGTCATTCCGCCGCCCAACGTGACGGGGGTGTTGACCATGGGCCACGTGCTCAACAACACGATCCAGGACATTCTCTGCCGTCACGCCCGCTTGCAGGGCAAGGAAGTGCTGTGGCTCCCGGGAACCGACCACGCAGGTTTGGCCACCCAGGTGGCAGTGGAAAAAGCGTTGCGCAAGCCGGACGACCTTCCGCCGACGGTTAAGGCGCGGCTCGAGTCGTTTCACCTCCCAGCCGACATGCCGCTCACTCGCCAGAACATCGGGCGCGAGCGGTTGCTCGAGTTGATCGATGCCTGGCAGCAGGACCGCGGCGGCGTGATCATCCAGCAGCTGAAGAAGCTGGGTGCGAGTTGCGATTGGAAGCGCGAGCGCTTTACCATGGATGCCGAGTACGTCCGCGAAGTGCAGGAGCGCTTCGTCGATCTCTACAACCAGGGCTACATGTATCGCGGCCTGCGGATGTGTAACTGGTGTCCGGCAACGATGACGGCCATCTCCGACGAGGAGGTGGTGATGACGCCGCAGAAGTCCAAGCTCTACTACATGCGTTATGAGATCGCCGAAGAGCCCGGGCGCTTTTTGGAAATCGCCACCACGCGACCTGAGACGCTGATGGGCGACAGTGGCGTGGCGGTGCATCCGAACGATAAGCGTTACGCCGACTTGATCGGCAAGCATGCGGTTCGCCCCTTCCCGAAAACCAATATTCCCATCGTGGGAGATTCCTACATCGACATGGAATTTGGGACCGGCGTGCTCAAAGTGACGCCGGCGCACGATAAGGCCGACTTTGACATCGGTCGCCGCCACAACTTGCAGATCATCGACGTGATGACACCTGAGGGCAAAATCAATTGCCCCGAAGTGCCGGAGCTACACGGCATGGAGCGCTTCGCCGCCCGTAAACGTGCGGCCGAGTTGCTCGATGAAGCGGGTCAGTTGATCAAAGAAGAAGAGTACGAGAACAACGTCGGCTTCAGTGAGCGCGGCAAGGTGCCGATCGAGCCGCGGCTCTCGGAGCAGTGGTTCCTCAAGTACCCGCGGATTGATGAAGCGCTCGACGTGGTCACCAACGAGGACAACAAACTCATTCGCTTCTTCCCCGCCCACTGGGAAAAGACCTACTCGCATTGGCTGGAGAACATCCAGGACTGGTGCGTCAGCCGCCAAACGTGGTACGGCCACCGCCTGCCGGTCTGGTACCAAAAGGGCCACACTAAGGCGCAGCTCGAATCGCCGGGCGAGGGCTGGTTCCAGGACGAAGACACGATGGACACTTGGGCCTCTTCCTGGCTTTGGGCTTACGCCACGATGGACGAAGAAACGAGGAAGGCGTTTTATCCGACCAGCGTGCTCGTCACCGGGCCGGACATCATCTTCCTCTGGGTGGCGCGGATGATCGTGGCTGGGCTGGAAATCCTCCCGGGTGTGACCGAGGAGCAGAAGGACAATATTCCCTTTAGCGATGTCTACTTCACCGGCCTGATCCGCGACGGCAAGGGCCGCAAGATGAGTAAGAGCTTGGGCAATTCGCCTGATCCGCTCGACCTCATCGCCAAGTACGGCGCCGACGGCCTGCGCTTTGGTCTGATGCGGATTGCGCCGCAGGGGGCCGACATCCGCTACGATGAGAAGCAGATCGAGGAGGGCCGCAACTTCTGCAACAAGCTGTGGAATGCCGCGCGCTTCCGCGCGATGCAGGGGCCGATCGACCGCCAGGCGGATCCGTCTCAGCACGAGCAATCCATTTTCTGCTGCGACATTCTCTTCCAGTTGGGCGAATTGAACGCGGACGTGGATCGCGCGATGGCGAATTACGAATTCAACACCGCCGCTAGCCGTTTGTACGACTATGTCTGGAAGAGCTTCTGCTCCCGTTTTCTCGAGGCGGCCAAGGTGGACTTCCTGGATGAATTCTCGCCGACTCGCGCCGGCACGTTGGCCACGTTCGACTATGTGCTCTCACACATCCTGCGTTTGCTCCATCCGTTTGCGCCGTTCATTACCGAAGAGCTTTGGACGCACCTGGACTTTGCCGAGCACGAGGGCGACTCCATCCAATTTGCCACTTGGCCCAGCCTGAAGTTTGGCGAATCGCCCAAGGCGACGCGCTTCCTGGAGGCGGAAAGCGTCTACCGCCTGGTGGACCAAGGCCGCATCCTGCGCGGGCAGTTCAATATCGCCAGCAACAAGAAGGTAAAGTTCCTCCTCCACGCCACCGAGGAATTGACCGAGGCCGAGCTGCGCGTTTCTGCCAGTATGCTCAACGCTGAAGCGGTCGAACTCGTGCAAGAGAAGGTGAAACATTGCCCGGTGATCTTCACCCCGCTCGGCGAGCTTTACTTGCCGCTCGAAGGGCTGGTCGATCCGGCGGAGGAAATTGCCCGCCTGGAAAAAGAGCTGACTAAGACGGAGAAGGACATCGAGGTGACCGACAAGAAGCTGGCGAACAAGCAAGTGATTGCCAAAGCCCCGCCCGAGAAGGTGCAGGGGTGGCGCGATCACGCCGCGGTGCTGGCCGCCAAGCGCGAACGTCTCAAAGAGCAGATGGACTTCTTCCGCGAGCAGGCGGCGTAGCTAACGTGACGTTGTATTCCATTAAGGTACGAAACGAGGGGCTTGTGTTGGTAGCCTCCGATGTCCTCATCGGAGGTCAGTCGAGGGGAAAGAGGGACGCCAAGCACACCGTCGATGGGGACATCGACGGCTACCAAGCCTTGGCTTAATGTTACTTAGCAGCAGGGCGTCTCAATTTCTTCTTCGATGACCGGATTGCGCAGCACGCCAATGCCTTCGACTTCCACTTCAATGGTGTCGCCCGGCTTCATGTAGACCGGTGGCTTGCGGCCCACCCCGACGCCAGGAGGCGTTCCGGTGAGGATGACGGTGCCCGGTTCCAGCGTCGTGCTGGCACTGAGAAATTCGATGATGGTGGGCACGTCGAAGATGAGAGAAGAGGTATTGTCGTTTTGCATCGTCTCGCCGTTTAGGCGGCTGGTGACCGCGAGCTTGCCCGGGTTCGGGATGTCTTCTTTGGTTACGATACAGGGGCCGAGCGGGAGGAAGGTGTCGAACATCTTGCCGCGGCACCATTGCGAGCCGCCTTTAGCGATCTGCCAGTCACGCGCGCTGACGTCGTTCGCCACCGTATAGCCGAGAACGTAATCGAGCGCGTTTTCCTTCGTCGCATTTTTGCAGCGCGTGCCGATGATAATCGTCATCTCCACTTCGTAATCAACTTCATCGCTGTGCAACTTACGCGGGAGTTGGATGGGCGCGTCGGGGTCGAGGAGGGCGGAAACGGGTTTGAAAAAGAGGACCGGGTATTCCGGCACCTGGTCGTTCATTTCCTCGATGTGGCCCAGGTAATTGATGCCGATGCAGAGCACGGCGCGGGGCTCGATGGGGGCGAGGATGCGCTGGACGTCGACCTTTTGATTGGAGACGCGTAGCTCGCCGTAGAACGGATCATCAGCCAGGGCATAATGCAGCTCGCCGTCGTCCGACGTGGTGTAAAGAACCTGATGCTGTTCGTCCAGGACGCGATAAATCTTCATCCTAAACAGATACTCCTGCCGTAGGCTGGCGGCAAGCCTACGCGCCGGTAGCGACAGGTAAGCCGCAGGACTTGGTGTTGAGCTGACAGGCCGGAGCCAGGCTGGGTTCGGCGGTCGCTTCAA
>CAWUJC010000228.1:0-5155 GCA_963922355.1 uncultured bacterium
GCCGCTGCGCCTCGAGCCTAACGGAGGCCAGGACTGGCAACCGGGCCCCCACGTCCGCCCGGCCCGCCTCTTCGCCACGCTCTGCACCCGCTGGGCGCATAAGTTCCGCAAATCCGGCAAAAAAGAAGAAGCCCGCTTCCTCATCGACCAAGCCTGGAAGCTCGAAAGGCGGCCGACACCGTTCTACCTCAACTCGCGCTGGAAGCTCCGGGGCGTCTCACCTTGGTCGCCCAAAAAGTAGAGCTATGTCCTTTGCACGGTAGCCGCCGTTGTCCTCAACGGCGGAGCGCTTTTCACTTAGCTCACCCGTCCTAGCACCTCCGATGAGGACATCGGAGGCTACCAACTAAAACTCTAGCCACGCTCTACAATTACCCCGAACAAGGCTTAGGGTGAACACGCCCTAAAGGTTCCGGACGGAGCGAAGCATGGAATCGATCATCTCGGGAATGCCTTGAATGGTGGCCGTAAATTTTTGCCACCAGAGATCGACGTATCCGTAGCCAAAAAACTTCTCTTCTAACTCAAAATACTCCCAGGCGGCGACCGCGATGACGATCACAACGACGACGACAATCATTCCGGAGCGACCAGATTGTTGGGAGGGAGCTGGCATGAGAGATGTCAGGTTGGGCTGACAGTTTGAGACACAACAACGACATCCTACCGGACCGATCCACCGACTGGCAATCCAGCAAATCTTACTCAGAAGCAATTACCTAGATAGGTTTTTCGCGTGATTTTCTTTATTTTCAAGGAGTTAGGCCAATCTCACAGAAAAAGGTGAGAAAACATTTTCACCGTTTTCCGCCAAAAGATTGCGCCGCCCGGGTTCTCGGCATACTCTATGCACTAGACACGAGCAACTTAGCGAAAGACCCACGATTTGAGCAACAGCGATACCATGATGTTCATTTCGGTGCCCGGAGCACCGGAAGCCCAGCAGATGCCTCGCACCGAGGTGAAGCGCAAGATGGCCTCCGGCGACTTGCCGCCGGAAGCGCTCATCTGGAGTGAAAAGCAGAACGAGTGGAAGGCGCCCGCCGCCATCAGCAGCCTCATCACCTTGCCCGAAGCCGGCCAACCGGCCCAAGTGGCCACCACAAGCACACCCTACCCGGGCGGTAAGACCAAGGTCCAGGTGGCAGTGGCTCGCTCCACTGGCACCATTCCCAAGCTGAAAGCGAATCCCCAGGACCAGCCTTCGGCCAAGCCGGTAGCAAAGGTGAAACCCACCTCGCCCAAGCCGCTGCCTAAGGTCAAAGCCACTTCCCCCAAGCCTCTCCCGAACCCAGGAGCTGCCGCTCCCTCGTCCCCGCAAGTCAGCGGCCATACCGCGTCCCCGGCCACTCAGCCAACCAAGCTTTCCAACCGGGCCGCCGAAATGGTCGCGGAAGAAGCTGCACAAAAGAAAAAGGGCTACGCCTGGATCAAATACCTCTGCGCCTTCGTCACGGTTATCGTGCTTGGCCTTCTGGGTTTTAATTGGTTCTACGTCAATGCGCCGCTGCAGGAGAAGATCGCCGAGTCCACCCACCCAGAGGCCAGCATCTTCGGTCACCTCGGCGGCTTCTTCCAGTCCGACGCCCTCGCCCTCCACGTCTGGGGAGCGCCTGACGTTAATGAGCACAATTTCCCGGAATTCCTCGTCAGCCTCTCGGCCAGCACCCCCCACGCGCAACGCTGGGATCAGGTCTCCCTTACCGGCGGCTGGCTGGCAGAGTATTCCTTTACCGGCAAGGCTTGGCGCCGACTTAGCTCCGGCACCTACGAGGGCGAAGGCCTACGCAACTTCATCATCGATAATCTGCGCAGCCCGAGCGGTCGCAAGGTGATGCCCGCCAACACCTCGCTGGACTTCGAGCGCACGGAACAACTGCGCGAGAGTGTCTGGAAGGGCTTTGTTAAATCCCTGACCGGCAGCTGATCATAGAAGGGGCTCATCCCCCGCTTGCCGGAAAACCTACTGGTCGCCGTAGCCCACAGCCAATTTATCGGCCACCGCCTTCAAATCGCGGCCCCGAGCAAAGTAGACAAATAGGTAGGCGACGTTAACAAAAGCCCATCCGCTGAGCAGCAGCAGGTAGGGCAGCAGCCATCCCGCCAGCTCGCGATCTCCACTGAGAGACCAGTAGCCCAAGCTGAGCGTGTAGAGAAAAATCATCGTCCAAAGTCCACACCAGTGGAGCGTGTAGACGGAAAAGAACCCCGCAGGCTTGGCAAAACTAAACCCGCTAAACTTCGGCTGATCGAGCGGGTAAAAATAGAGATCCTCAATCTGCGCCCCCAGCAACACCTCTTCCCCAAGGAGTTGATTCAGCTTTTTCTCCACGGCACGCGCATGGACGCGAGCGAAATCAACAAAGTGGAGGTAAAATGAGGCCTGCACCCCAGCGGTAATCACCAGGAACGGCGCAACCAAATAACCCATGGGGTTCAGGTTGAGTAATAAATACATCAAGACCAACAGGGTCAGCGTCACCCACCAGAAAAACTTGGTGAAGTAGCCGTACTGCATGCCGCGCATCCGCTCGAGCTGCCGAGTCAACGCATCGTATTGCAGACGGGTGCGTTCTTCCGGAGAAAGGTGGGATTGGTCTGACATGACCGGATAACGTAGTGGCTATCTCACAATTCGCAACGTGTTAGAAGCTAGCCAGCAGCCGGGCTTGAGCTGGCGCGGGCCGACAACGCCTGCACTTCCAGATAGACTTCCAACTTCTGCCCCACAACGAGGGGAACCTCATCGCCAATCACGCGGAAAACCACTTGGATAAAGCGGGCTGGTTCCTCGCCCAGGCGGACCTGCAGCTCCACTTCCGGCTCGGTACGGACGTAAGCCAGCTCCAACATCGCGCCGCCTTCACCCGGCAGAAAAGCGACCGCCTGCTGACGTGGCTGCAGGCGAGCCGCTTCTGCTTCCGGCACCAGCACCCGCACGACTTTTTGCGTATCGGGCGAAATGATCAAGGTAGGAAAGTCTTTCCCCGGCTCAAAGTACATCCCCGGCTCCGCCAGCACCGACCACACATAGCCACCTACTGGCGCCCGCAATTGTTGATGACTTAACTGCGTCGCCAGCTCTTCCAGTTGAGCGCGATGAAGCTGACGCTGCGCCTTAAGCTCCTCAATCCGCGCACGAGACAAGCGCAACTGATAGGAAAACTGCTCCATCTCGGCGGGCGATGCCGCCTCCATCGCCACCAGCTCGCGCACCCGCTCGTAACGCTCGGCAAATTCGGACTCTTTGATGCGCTCGGTCTTGAGCTCGGCTTCGGTCCGGGCGAGCAGGGCCTTGGCAGCTCGATGGCGAAGGCGCGCCCGCTCCAACTCCTCGTCGTTCCCCTCGAGCATGACGAGTAGATCGCCTTCCTCGTAATACTGGCCCGGCTTCGCGGTCACTTCCTTGACCGTCCCCGGGCGCTTGACCGGAACGGGAACATGGCGCGCCATCAACTCGACGTAGCCGTCCGCACGAAGGCTAGCCGCAAAAGGCACCTCCGGCCGCGGCGCTTGCGGCAGCTCCCACTCCGCTTCCGCCGCCCAAGCCACGACGTCTTCCTCGGGCTGGTTTTTCTGGTAGCTCGCCACCCAGGGCGCCACCACCCCACCCACGAGCAAACCGAGGGCCAGCGTTGTCAGCATCCAAAATCGTGTCGCAGCTTTGTGCATGAGAAAGGGGAGAGTAGCTCTGTACCACTTGGTCGGCAAGCGGGAGTGCGAAAAGGAGAAAAATTTACCGCCGATTTGCATGGCGTCGATGCTGGCTTACAGTCCTGCATGCAGTACCCCGACACCGCCCTGGTCATCGCCGGGCATGGCTCCACTCTCAATCCGGATTCCAGCGCACCCACCTTCCAGCACGCAGAAACTCTGCGTGAGCGCGGACTCTTTGCCGAGGTGCATGAGTGTTTCTGGAAGGAAGAGCCGAATTTCCGGCAAATCTGGCATCAGGTCGAAGCGAGCCGCGTCTATGTGGTCTCAAATTTCATCAGTTCGGGTTACTTTACAGAACAAGTAATCCCACGAGAGCTAGGTTTGGATGGTCCTATCACCAAAAAAGACGGCAAAGAGATTTTTTACACCGATCCTGTCGGCCTCCATCCCACCATGAAAGAGGTGCTCTTAGAT
This sequence comes from uncultured bacterium, assembly GCA_963922355.1. Classification (GTDB taxonomy): domain Bacteria; phylum Verrucomicrobiota; class Verrucomicrobiia; order Methylacidiphilales; family UBA1321; genus CAWUJC01. Next base: position 4,132 of record CAWUJC010000228.1, read on the forward strand.
CGTGCTCGATCCGTGGTCGAGAAGAGTGGACACGTCATTGAGCATCCCGAGCAGAGCGCCTGCCTCTTCATTGTGGGGCATGGCACTAGCTTTAACGATAACTCCACCAAGATTATTCACCAAAGAGCGGCAGAAATTAAAGAATCAGGGCTCTATGCAGACTGCCAAGGCACCTTAATGGAGCAAAAACCATTCATCGCGGACTGGCGAGAACTGACCAATTGCCCCGACGTGGTCGTCGTCCCCTTCTTTATTGCCGATGGCCTCCATTCTTTTGAGGACATTCCCGTCCTCCTCAAGATTACCGAAGACGCCATCAAAGACGGATTCCCCGTCCCCTGTATCGAAAAAGATCGCCGTCTTTGGTATGCGACTGCCGTTGGCACGGAGCCTTCCACTGCTGACGTGATCCTCGCGCAAATCGAAAAATTCAACCAAGACCATCACATTCAACCGCTTCCCACGACTGAAGATTGGGTGACTGCCTCATCCTCTTGCGGCGACTTTTGCTAAATGAAAATTTCCAAGCGTCCCAGCGAACGCTTTCACCAGTGGCTCAACGAAAGGAACGGCCCTTGGTTTGTCGGTCAACTTGCCATCCAACGGGAAGACGAAGCCTATCGCCTCTGCCATCAGGGCGACCTCGACAGGCCCGAACTAAAAACCGTCTCCAGCCCACAAGAATGGAGGAAAATCGTCTTCTTTACTGATAAAGACGAGTTTCGTCCCCTCAAAGCCAGCGCAGACTTTGCCACCGGCTGGACCTATGGCCCACTTTCCTACCGCGAACTCCTACTAGCTCTGCAATACGCCTATCCCGCGTTGATTGCCGAGTGGGCCTCCTTTGCTCAAGGTGAGCTTCCGCCCACCGACTGGCAAGCGACGGCCGAGCGCCAAACAGGCCGCTTCAAGGTTGTCGCTCAGTTGAGCCCCGAGCAGCAGGAACAACTCGTTCGCGAGAATTGCGCCGCCTCCTGCACCAAACATCGGCTCTGGGCCCCGGGGAGCACAATCGGCAATCCGC
>CAWUJC010000229.1:0-5152 GCA_963922355.1 uncultured bacterium
GAAGCAGGGGGTGGCGGATCTTCCCGTCACGACGACACTGGGTGCTCGCTTGACTGAGGACTACGACCCGGATATGCCGAGCGATTTCCTCCAATCGTCGACTCCGCAGTTCAGTGGAGCCGTGGATTGGCGGCCTGCCGACCGGGTGAACTTGCGTTTCGGGGCGCGGGGCCAACAACGCGAAGACAGCTTTGGCGAACAGGTCAACGAGCAGCACCACATCTTTGCCGAATACAAGCACGGGCTGACTGAGAGCTTGGAATGGCGCAGCCGCGTGTCGTTCGAAGACCGAGTGAACTATCTTGACGGCGTGGCCAGCAGCGAAAGCAATAAGGCCGAAATGCGCATCGGCCCGAGTTGGAAAATGGGCGACAACTTTAACGCCGATCTGGAGCTTTTCCGCAGTTGGGAAGAGAACACGGCGACGCCGGGCTGGGAACCGGGGGAAAGCCGCGTGTCGTTCTCCATCCGCGGCGAGTTCTAAGGAACGGTCTGGCCGCTAATTCATTGCCAGGGCCAAAAGCAAGCCAGCCATGCAACCCAAGCTGAAGCCGGCTATAAAGGCGAGGCCAATCGCCGTATTAAGATTCACTGCGGGCTCGGCTTGAGGTGCCGGGGTGGCCGTGGGCGGTGGCTGGTAGGCCGGCACGTCCTGGATCGAAGGTGCTGGAGAGGGGGCGGCGACCGGAGAGGGGGAAGCTTGTACTTTCGCGGCAGGTGTCCGCGGCGGGATGATGGGGGTATCGCCTTTGGCCGCTGGTTTGGGAGACGGCGTTACTTGGGGCGAGAGTTGGGGGCTGGGGGCCACCTCGGGAGAGGAGTCGGTTGGAGCCGGGGTATGGATGACTGGGTCGTGCACTTGGATGTCGAGTTTGTCGGCATCGATATCGTCTTCCGGTGGCGTGATGGCCGGGACCGAATCTTCGAACTGGATGTGGCCGACCGGCAGTTTCTCTGTGTCGTGGCGAAATTTGCTCCGCTCCGGATTGGGGTTCTTGAGACCAGCGACGGGGATGTCGAGCTTCTCGCCCGGCACTTCCGGCTCAATCGCAAAGGGGACTTGGCCGAAGTAGATCAGGTCGCCGAAGTTCACTTGGGTGATCCCTTGGATGTATTGTCCGCGCACCGCGGTGCCGTTGGACGATCCCAAGTCCTCGAGGAAAATACCCTCGTTGGAGTTAATCAGCCGGGCATGGCGGCGGCTGACGGAAGGCTCATCCACGCAGACGTAGTTAAAGTCCTCGCGGCCCACGCTATGCTCTCCGGGAGGGACAGGCGTGGCTTGCTGGTTGTTTTGATTGCGGAGCTTAAAGATCACTTCTTACGAATATATATGTAAAATTAGAGCCTTGCCTGTCAATCCGATAAAAGAAAGTTAGCAAAATAGCCTAGCGCTTGTTGTTGTGTAAGTTGCTACGAAACAACAGCATGGATTGGGCCAGTTGCCCAGGGTAATTCCCTTGCGAGAGGGGGGCAGGAGGGCGCATCATGCCGCCTGATCGTTTATGGCAGCTGGTAATGCGCAAGACCCTCAGTCCCCCGGGGTGACGCCTTCGGGTACGTCTGGGAATCCGCCGAAGCGCCCTTCCTCAGTGAAGCGCAAGGCACGTGGCCAAACTCTGGAATTCAACTTCCCGGGCATCGGGAAGCGTGTACCCACTTCGTCTGGCAGTAAATCTAGCGCGAAGCCCAAACGCAAGTTGGTCCGCAAACGTGAGCACGCCACGTCTGAGCCGGTCGAGCCACAACCTGAAGCGCCTGAAGCCAAGGCGGCACCTGCTGCGGTCGAGGCAGCTCCTGAGCCAGTCGTGAGCTCAAGTACTTCTGCAACGGATTCGACGACCGCGCTTCCGCCGGTTGAAGCGAAGCAGGTGCCCAGCCACGAACCTCCGCATGAGCCTGCTCAGGCGACCCCCGAAGCTGAAACCACCACAGCGGTGCTGGAAGCTGCTGAGTCAGCATCCGTCGCCCAAGAGCCCCTTTCTGCGGCCACGCCAGTCCCTGGTGAGCCAGCCGCCCCTGAATCTACCCCGGAACCCGAGCCCCAGGATACCACCATGAAGCCGCCCAGCCCCACCGAGTACCAATCCCGCAGCCGTAGCAACAACGGCGGTTGGATGGGACTCTCCAGTCAAACCACCAAGCCCCGTAGCCCAAAGGCCGACGACAAAGCGCGAGGCGTGAATGACTTCCGCCAGAACGCCGCCCGGCAGGCCAAGGAACAAAAGGCCATGGGCAACGTCCTGGGCTGGGTTGCTTACACGATTGCCGGGGGATTGCTTCTGGTCACCGTCTTGGCGGCGCTGGGGGGCTACATGCTCCTGCAGATGATTGAGAGCCAGGCCGTGACTGTTTCCCAACTGGATCATAAGTACGAGAGCTTGGTCGCGGATGTGCGCGCTGAGATGGACCTACGCAATCAGGAGCTGACCGTTGAGCTGGCAGAAGCACGCGGCGTCGCGCAGCGTCAGTCCGAGTCGCTGGCCGTGTTGACCGGACAGCTTGAATCCACCCAGCAGGAATTGATCAACACCCAGGGCGAACTGGCGGAGATGCAGAAGCTGGTCAAGGCCGAAGCCGGACGTCGCTACCGGGGTGACATCAACAACAACGCGAAGATCAACCGCGCGATCTCTCGCATCCGTAAGTTGGAACGCGATTAATCCTCCATGTTTTCCTTCGTCGAGTTTCGCCGTTTGGTGGCGGAGTGGCGGACCCGCTTTGAGCGGGTCCAAGCCGTGCTCCAGCCACCGCAGTGGAACGAGGAGGACTGGCGCCGCTTCTCCCAAGGCGTGACGCTGCTGGTGGTTGACCATGGCACCAGTTGGGTAATTGATGAACGCTCGTACTGGGATTTACGTTGGAAGCTCCAGACGGGTGGCGAGCTGATTGCTCAGGTAGAGCATTTGCCGAACGAGCGCACGACGTTGATCGTGGCGCAGGAAGGCGGCTTTGCCGAAGACGTGGGCAGTTATACGTGGCTGTGGTCGGAGTTTGATCCAGCGGGTGAATTTGCCCGCGATCCATATTGGGTCGATGGCACGTGGCGCGAGGCGCTGACCATGTTCCTCCTCCCGTTCCAGCAACAAGCTGGTTTTTATCTTCAGGGGCAGGCGCAGACGCCCGAGTCCCTCCTCCTGCAGGAAGGTGCGAAGCCGAATCCTCAGGCTCCCGCCCCGCAGCTCACTTGGCAGGGTTAATATCTGCTTCTTTCTTGCCGCCAGCCGGGCTAACCTAGAGCCTATGTTGGGAAGAATACTTGCTGGTCTGCTGGCGTTCGTCGTCGTTTCCGCTCCTGCTTACGGCCAGCTTCGCATCTCGGCCAGCGGTGGAGGGCTGGGTGCGCTCACCCTCCAAGTTAACGAATTTCTCACCTTTATCGCGAGCGAAAGCTATGACGATATTTCGGGACTCATTCTTGTCATTGAGGATGCCTATCAAGTTGACCAAGCTGCTGTCTTCAGTGGGGCTAGCTTCAACAGCACGACACTTGTCTCGGTCCTCGACCTGGCTGCGCCCCCCTTTGCTTTGGAGTTGAACCAAGCCTTCGACGCGGCCATTGAACCCGTCGGTCTGGGGCCGCGGGACATGTTCATTTCTCTGACCAACGCCAGCAACGACATGTTCGACATCACGGCGGATGACACGATCAACATCACGGCGGGTACCTTTACGATTGGCCTCGGTGGCTTTGCGCTGCCGGATAACCTCTCCAATGCTAACCTTTATCTGATCAATGACACGGGCGATGTCTACAGCAATACCTTCGCCAATCAGATCCCAGAACCAGCCAGTGCCTGGCTTTTGCTGGGTGGCTTGGGGGCCTTGGTCTATCGGACGCGTACTCGGCAGCCGTAACTTGCTACCCGCACCTCAATAGAAGTTCATGGGTTGCGGCTGGGGTGGTTCCGCCAGCCGCTAAACTGGGTACAGCGTTTGCGTTGCTGCCGACTGCTAAACTGGGTACAGCGTCACGTTGCTGCCGACTGCAAGGTCTTAGTAGACGTCCTTGAGGTAGCGCTTCTCTTCGCGGGCGAACTTCTTTTCGACCCACTCTTTGGCAGCTTCGATGTCCATGCTGCCGTACTCGGCAGCGATGTCGATGAGGGCCTGGTGGACGTCCTTGGCCATCCGCTTGGCGTCGCCGCAGACGTAAAAGTAGGCGCCATTAGAGAGCCACTCACACAGTTCCTTGCCGTTTTCGCGCATCTTGTCCTGCACGTAGATTTTGTGCTCCTGGTCGCGGGAGAAGGCGACGTCGATCTTCTCGAGGAAGCCTTCTTCCTGGAACTGCTGGAATTCTTCCTCGTAGAGGTAGTCCGTGGCGGCGTGCTGGTCGCCGAAGAAGAGCCAGTTCTTGCCCTTCTGGCCCAGCGCCTTGCGTTCTTCCAGGAAAGCGCGGAACGGTGCAATGCCGGTGCCCGGGCCCACCATGATCATGGCCGTGTCGGCTTCCGGCGGAAGGTGGAAGTGCTTGGACGGCTGGACGTAGACCGGCACGTCCGTGACCTCGATTTCCACGTGGTAACCGAGGAAGCCGGAGGCGATGCCGAGCTTCTTGCGGCCGTGGGTTTCGTACTCCACCACGGCAACCGTGAGGTGGACTTCGTCGTTGTGCGCCTTCTGGGAAGAGGCAATCGAGTACAGGCGCGGGTTAGCCTTCGGGAAAAGGGTGACGAGCTCTTCGGCGTCAAAGTGGACGGTGCCGTATTCTTTGATCACGTCAATGAAGTCGCGATCCCAGAGGAAGACGTCCAGCTGTTCCTTGTTCTCGATCAGTTCGGCAAGCTGACTCTTGCGCTGGCCTTCCGGCAATTTCTCGACGTAGGCCAGGAGGAACTTCTTGGTCGCGCGGTTGAGGGCGACGTCGTGGGAAAGTACGTGGTTGAGTTCCTTCTCTGCGCCGGTTTTCTTATCGGTGATCTTTTGCTCACCGTCGACACCCAGTAGCTCGATCAGCTCGGCCACAATGTGCGGCGGATTACGCGGATAGACGCCCAGGGAATCGCCCACGTTGTAGGTCAGGCCGCTATCGCCCAGGTGCACCACGATGTGACGGGTGTTCTTGGCGGAGCCTTCCTTGTTCAGGCAGTAATTTTCGGTGACTTTGGCCGGGTAAGGGTTCTTCCGGTCAAAAGCGGGGGCAGCAGGG
>CAWUJC010000230.1:0-5147 GCA_963922355.1 uncultured bacterium
CTACACCGGTGGCGAACGCGTGACTGACATCATTTGCCCAATGTACCCGGACCTCCAAGTCATGCGCGAGTGGGCCAGCGCCCAACACGGCGACTTAAAGCGGCCGATGATCCTCTGCGAATACAGCCACGCCATGGGCAACAGCAATGGCGGACTGGCTGACTACTATAAGCTCTTTGAATCTGCTGACGGCATCCAAGGAGGTTTCATCTGGGAGTGGATTGATCATGGCATCAAGCAGAGCACACCCGATGGACAAGCGTATTGGGCCTACGGCGGCGACTTTGGCGAGACACCGCATGACGCCAATTTTGTCTGCGACGGTCTCATTTGGCCAAACCGCCAACCGCATCCTGCTTTGTTTGAGCTGAAGAAGTTGGCTCAACCGGTCAACGTGCGTTTGCGGCCAGGACTTCAACTGGAAGTCACCAATAAGCAGTATTTTCGCTCCCTGGACTGGCTGGCTGCCACGTGGGAGTTGCTGATTGATGGTCAGCCCGTGGCAACCGGCTCTCTTGGTTGCAAAGGGATTCAAGCGGGGCAGCGTCAAACGCTGGGCTGGAAGCGTCCTCGCCGGGCTTTGGCAGGCCGGGAAGCTTCCCTCTTGATCCGCTTTTACGCGAAGGAAGCCCAATCCTGGTGTGCCGCCAATCATCTCGTCGCGTGGGAGCAGCTCTCTCTACCAAGCTCGTTCTTAAAGTCTCCGGCAAAAGAAATTCAGCCCCCGCCTGCGACGATTGAGTTAGTCGAACAGGCCGAGGGCAAAACGAGCGTCCAAGCGAGCCACTTGCGCTTCAATCTCGACGAGGAGAAGGGAGGACTCGCCAGTCTCTTCTACAAAGAGCACCCCATTTTGTTGGCGCCACCGGCGTTAAATCTATGGAGAGCGCCGGTTGATAACGATGGCTTGAAACTCTGGACGGGCCAGGAGAACAAACCGCTTGGCCGTTGGCGGGCGCTTGGCCTGGATAAGTTGGAGTCTCGGCTGATCAAGGCGTTCTCGGGCCAGACAGGGAAGGGGCGGAGTTGGTCGTGGTCCTATGAGGCGAGTGGACGTCAGCAATGGGATGATGTCAGCTGGAGTTACCGACTGTCGTTGCCGCACGAGGATGCCCTACGGTTTCAAGTGAAGATGACTCTAGGCGCAAGTCTCCAAGATTTGCCCCGCGTTGGGCTACTTTTTCGTCTCGCACCTGGGTTTGAGGATCTCTCTTGGCTAGGGTTTGGACCAGGAGAGAACTATCCCGATCGCCAGGCCGCCGCCTGGCGAGCCGTCCATCAGAGCACCGTTGGCAAGCAGTATGTCCCCTACATCATGCCACAGGAAAATGGGCTCAAGACGGAAACTGCTTGGATCAAGCTTCGTCATGCTAAGACGCGTCAGCAGGTCCGCCTGGATGCCAAGCAGCCCATGTCCTTTAGCGCTCTCCATTATCATCCGATGGACTTTACTCGCGCTTTGCATACGACTGATCTCCAACCACGGAAGGAGACGTTTCTCTGTGTTGATGCCGCGCATCGCGGATTGGGGACGGGGAGCTGCGGGCCGGATACCTTCGAGCCTTACCGGATTGGCAAGCGCCAATTTTCCTTGGATTTGACCTGGGGCCTCAGCTAATGGCTCGGCGTGAGATCTAGGTTGCAATCCATTGACAAACAAATGAAAGTTACTTTCGTTTAATTAGTGTCGAGTTTTTCCACCATCATAGTGGGCGCTGGCCCCGCCGGGATCGGTTGCGCCCTTGCCTTGGACCGAGCCGAAGCGGACGCTTCCTTGATCCTGGAAGCGGAGACCATCGGCTCCTCCTTCCGGCGCTGGCCCAAGGAGATGCGCCTCATTACTCCGTCTTTTCACAGTAATCCGTTCTTCCAGACCGATCTGAATGCGATTACGCCGGACACCAGCCCAGGCGACTTTGCCCGTAGTGAGCATCTGAGCGGTCGTGAATACGCCGATTACCTCAACACGGCCGTTGATCACTTTGGTCTCAAAGTTTCGGAGAACGAGAAACTTTTGGAGCTCTTGCCGCAAAGCGATGGTTTTAAGCTGAAGACGTCTCGGCGGACTCGGTATGCCAAAACGGTGATCTGGGCGGCGGGTGAATTTTCCCACCCTAATCGAGAGCTGTTTCCCGGCAGCGAGCTTTGCCCTCACACCAGTGACTTCCGCTCCTGGGACGATTACGAAGGTGAGACGGCGACGATTATTGGCGGCTATGAGAGCGGGATTGACGCCGCGTACCATCTGGTTCGACGGGGAAAGAAAGTCATCGTCCTGTCGAGCGGTGAGCCTTGGGCTGTGGACGACCCCGATCCCAGCGAATCGCTGAGTCCCTTTACCCGGGCACGCTTGCTGGAAATCCTGAGTGATTATCCCGATCGCCTCGTCCTTTGGGGCAATACCACCATTTCAAGTGTCAGCCGGCTTTCGGACTCCTTCATCATGGAGACCGAGGAGGGCGAAGTCTTTGACTACCCGTCGCCCCCGCTCTTGGCCACAGGATTTCATTCCGCTCTGGAGCCCATCAAGGACCTCTTCGAATGGGAGGGGGGGATTCCTCAATTCACCGAGGACGACGAATCGACCCTGCACCCTGGGCTCTACTACAGCGGACCGTCGCTGGTGCAGCGCAACTCCAAGTTCTGTTTCATCTACAAATTCAGAGCGCGCTTTGGCGTGATTGCTCGTTCCATCGTGCAGCGCCTGCAAAACCGGGAGCCTGATCTGGAAGACGATCGGCGCCGAGGGTTCTTGGTTGACGATCTGGAATGCTGCACCAACTGTGAATGCGCGGTGGAAAGCGAAGCCGAACCGGTGGAGACCAAACGTTGAAGGAAGCAGCCTCCATTGATCGCCCCAGCTCAGTCTCCAGCCGTGAGCGATTCGAGGTTCTCGTTTTAGGCTTAGAAAGCGTGGGTAAAACCAGTCTCCTAGACGCTCTCTCGGGGCGTTTGGCTGAGGCCTCGGGTTACTCGGGCTCCACCCTGCACTGCCAAGTCTACGCGGAAGATGAGCGCGACTGGATCGATACCCCCGGCATCATCACAGACTCCGACGCCGCGACGGTAAAGGATTCCCTGGAGGCGCTCGCGAGGGCCGAGAACGTTTTGCTGGTCCTGCGAGCTCATCGCGCAGCCGAAGAACTGGCGGAATTACTGCCACTTGTTGGGGCACGAAAGGTGGCGGTGGCGTTGACCTTTAAAGATCGAGTTGTTTCGTCTCAGAACGGTGGACCTGAAAAGAAGCTGAAGGTGTGGAGGCAGCGTCTGGGCGTTCCTGTCTTGCTGCTCGATGCTCGCCAACCGGCGCCGATTGAACTCGCTGAATTACGCATGGCGGTTGAGAACGCCGATCAGGTGAAGCGCGATCAGTTGAGTGACTTGCCTGCGTTTACGCCTCAATCCGAGGGGAAAGCCAAGCTGGGGCTGGAGCGGCTGCTAGGTTTTGCCCCGCTTAGTCTTTTGCTCCTCTTCGGGCCTGCTTGGCTGGCGGTTACTCAGGCCAACGCGTTGGCCGACTATTTCTACGCTCCGGTGTTGGGAGCCTTGCAAGCTCCACTTGAGTGGCTCAACGGGTTGCCTCAACCACTTCCCGCACTGCTTTCTGGGGAATACGGTGTCGTCGCAATGTTTCCTTTTCTCCTTCTCTATGCTTTGCCGACGATCCTCGTCTTCTCGGCCATTCTCGCGATCTACAAGAACACGGGGCTGATTGACCGGCTATCCTATGGCTTGCATCCCTGGCTGCGTCCTTTCGGCCTGGGGGGGCGTGATCTGGTTCGGGTGGTGATGGGGTTTGGCTGCAACGTCCCAGCCGTGATTGCGACACGCTCTTGCTCGAGTTGTACGCGCGGCGCCTGCGTCTCGGCGATTTCCTTCGGCTCGGCCTGTTCCTACCAACTTCCGGCAACCTTGGCGGTTTTTGCCGCGGCCGGTGTTGTTTGGCTCGCTCCGGTTTACCTCGTGGTCTTGGCCATCACGACCCTGATCTATCTGCGCCTGACCACGCCAACTGCGCTCCGACAGGCCAGGGGGGAGTTGCTCTTGCCTCCGCTGGGTAATTTACACCTTCCCCGTTGGCGACCGATTTTTCGGGAAGTCATGCAGAGCCTGCGTGACTTTACCTTCATGGCGCTCCCGATTTTTATCGGAATCTGTTTCCTGGCGGGTCTGCTGCAATGGTCGGGTATCTTAGCGCTCATGACCTGGGCGGCACAGCCGGTCATGTGGGTGTTGCATCTGCCGCCCGAAGCCGCCTCCGCGGTGGTGTTGGGCTCGATTCGAAAAGATGGGCTGGCGATTGGGCTCCTGGATGCCGAATTTAGTGCCCTCAAAGTGCCGTTGGAGTCACCCTTCCAAGTCCTGACGGCCGTGTATCTGGCCGGAGTGCTTCTCCCTTGTTTAGTCACGCTGCTGGCTGTGGCTCGAGAGATGCGACCGGCTTTTGCTCTGAAGATGGTCGGGCGCCAAGCGGCCTTTGCCTTTGGTTTTGCGGTGGTGATCGCCTGGGTGGGAGCCTGCTTCTTCTGACCGAACCAAGCACGAGAATGCCAACTTACGTTTACGAAACGATTCCGCGGGATGAGAGCCAGGAGCCGGAGAGCTTTGAGCATTTCCAGTCGATCCACGAGGAGCCGTTGGCGCATCATCCGGAGACGGGTGTGCCGGTCCGGCGCGTCATCACCGGTGGGCACATTATCTCCAAGAAGCGGGGATTTAGCAGCGGCAAGTGTTGCCAGAGTTCTGGCGGGTGTCAGAGCTGCTGATGATCATAACCCTAGCGGCAATCCGCACACAGGCCGTAGACTTCCATGGTGTGGGTAATGTCCGAGTACCCTAGCCGTTCGGCCCGCTCTTCCAGATCGCTGGCCAGGCACATGTCGAGGCGCTCAGTGCGATAACACTGGCGGCAGACAAAGTGATGGTGGTGGTCGAAAGGCTCGGTCAGCTCAAAGAGATGACCGCCATTTTCGAGTGGAATTCGCTGCACAATGCCAATGCTCTCAAAGGCTTCCAGCGTACGATAAACGGTCACCACATCGCTGGGGGGTAACTTGGCCGACTCCAGAAGTTCCGAGGCGAGGATGGGACGATCAAACGACGCCATGGTTTCGAGTAGGTGCTCGCGCTTGCGGGTGAGGCGCAGC
>CAWUJC010000231.1:0-5146 GCA_963922355.1 uncultured bacterium
CAATGTAAACAACACGCTTTAGGAAGATTAAGTACATAATCACCTGCAACCTTTGTGCGCTTTGTGGCCTTTGTGAGACATAAACCTCATGACCACCACAGCATTCAGAGTTAACTAAACTGGATCCAACGTCACGCCACGTTGGCTTACTCAAAACTCTGCGCGAGGCTGAGGGCCTTCATCCCGGCCTTGGCCTTGTTCACGCTTTCCTGGTACTCACCTTCCGGGGTGGAATCAGCGACCAAGCCGCCGCCGGCTTGGAGATAAGCTTTGCCTTCCTTGATCATCACCGTGCGGATGGCGATGCACGAGTCGAGGTTACCGCCGAAGCCGAAGTACCCGACCGCGCCGCCGTAGACACCACGGCAGGTCGTTTCCTGTTCGGCGATGATCTGCATGGCGCGGACCTTCGGCGCACCGGTCAGCGTTCCGGCCGGGAACGTGGCGCGCATCACGTCGTAACTGTTCTGCCCGGGCTTGAGCGTACCGGTCACGTTGCTGACGATGTGCATGACGTGGCTGTAGCGCTCGATGATCATCAGGTCGTCGACCTCCACCGTGTGGAATTCGCAGACACGACCGACGTCGTTGCGAGCCAGGTCGACCAGCATGACGTGCTCGGCCCGTTCCTTAGGATCAGCCAGGAGTTCCTGCGCCATCGCTTCGTCGGCGGCTTCGTCTTCGCAGCGCGGGCGGGTACCCGCGATCGGGCGGATCGCCACCTTGCCGTCCTCGCAACGCACGTGGACTTCCGGGCTGGCACCCACCACCGCGAGGTCGGCGAACTTGAGGCAGAACATGTAGGGCGAGGGATTGATCTGCCGCAGCGTGCGATAGAGGTCGACCGGATCGCCCTCGTACGGCACTTCAAAGCGCTGCGACGGCACCACCTGGAAGTTGTCACCCGCCTTGATGTACTCCTGCATGGCTTCGGTCATGCGAATGTATTCGGCCTTGGTGATGTTCACGTCCGGGACAATGTCCGGGCCGGCGTGATTGAGATTCAGCACCTTGTGCTCAACCGGGCGCTTGAGCTTCTCGGTCAACGCCTCGATCTTCTGCAACGCGCAATCGTAAGCGGCGTCAACCGCCTGCGTGCTGTCGCCCTTGATGTGGGCGTTAGCCACGATTTTGATCCGACGCTCCAGGTGATCGAAGATGACGAGCGTGTCGCTAATGACAAAGTAGGCGTCCGGCATCTGGAGGTCGTCCACCTTGGCCCGCGGGACCGTGGTTTCAAAGGTGGTCGCGGCTTCGTAGGACAGGAAACCGACGGCGCCGCCGTAGAAAATGGGGAGGTCATCAACCCCCACGGGGCGGTACGGCGCCATCAGATTGCGCAGCTCTTCGAGCGGATCACCCGCCGCTGAGTACGTCCGGGTCTTCCCGTTTTCGGTGATCTCCACTTTGCCGTCATGGTAGACGTAAATCAGGTTGGGATCCGAGCCGAGGAAGGAGTAGCGGGCGAACTTACCCCCGCGCTCGACCGACTCCAGCAAGAAGGAGTGATCGCCAGTTGCGATCTTGAGGTAGGCGGACACGGGTGTGTCGACATCGCCCATCAGCTCGCGGTAAACGGGGATGAGGTTGCCACGCTTGGCCAGTTCTCGGAATTGGTCTCGGGTCATGGATGCCATGGGGAGGAAAAGCCTACGCGCAGGCAGGGCGGAACGCCAATGCCAAAGTGCAGACTTTTAGCGCGATAAATCCTTCACCGATATACACCAAAACAGGGTTGCAGTTTTTGTGAAAGATGAGATCAACTTATCCGTCTGAGGTGGCACAGAACTTTCACTCACCACGTCGTCCTTATGTTGCTTACCGCCGAGATCGTCCTGCCTGTGGCCAGCGCTCCCCTCTCCCCCGGGGCGGTGCGGATTGAGGGCGACCGCATCGCTGCCGTAGGCACGACGGAGGAACTGAAGCCGCAACCCGGTGAGGAGGTGCTGGACCTAGGCCCCTGTGTCCTGGCGCCCGGGCTGATCAATCTCCACACGCACCTCGACTACATGGAGTTCAAGGGGAGCATCAGCCCGCCCAAGAACTTCGTGGAATGGATCAAGGACATCAATGCGTTGAAGCGGCATTTCGACACAGACGACTACGTCCGCGCAATTCAGATCGGCTTTCGCGAATTGCTCCAAAGCGGCACCACTGCCGTTGGCAACATTGAAGCCTTCCCGGAAGTGCTCCCGCTGCTTGAGCCTCCGCCCCTGCGCGTCTGGTGGTTCCTAGAGCTAATCGATGTCCGCAACAAGCAATACGAAGAAGACGCCCTCCTCGGTGCGCTCGCTTTCTTTGATAACCACAAGGACTGGCACGGCGGCTTCGGCCTTTCGCCCCACGCACCGTACACGGCTTCGATCGATCTCTATCGCCTGGCCAAGCGCTGCAGCGAGAAGTTTCACATGCCTTTCACCACGCACATTGCGGAGTCAGCTGAGGAGAACGAGATGTTCATCAACGCCACCGGGAATCTCTATGATTTTCTGGCCAGCCTGGAGCGCGACATGAGCGACTGCGGCCACGGCTCGGCGCTCTCGCACCTCGACGAACACAGTGTGCTAACGCGGGACTGCATCGCTGTCCACCTCAACTACCTACAGGAATACGACTACGAGACGATCAGCCAGACCGGCATCCACGTCACCCACTGCCCCAAGTGCCACAGCTACTTTGGTCACCGCCCCTTCCCGATTGAGAACCTCCAGGAAATCGGCGCCAACATTTGTGTGGCTTCGGATAGCTTGGCCAGCAACAACTCGCTCGACCTCCGGGCCGAAATCCGTGAAGCCCGTTGGAAGCATCCTCACGTCAACAACGAGGATTGGGTCAAGATGGTGACGGTCAATCCCGCTCGCGCCCTCGGGCAGGAAGGCCAGCTCGGCGTCCTCGCGCCCGGCGCCAAGGCCGATCTCGCGGCCTTCCACCTCGATGGCCCCTACCACGATCCCTACGACGCGCTGATCAACAGCCGTCACTTGGCGCGCCTCGTCTTGATGAATGGCCAAAAAGTCTACGAGTACCACCGGCCGTACTAATTCACTTTTAGCTGACAGCCCGCTGTGGCTGAGGCATGTTGGTCAACCATGGCGGAAGAAGAGTTGACCAAATTAGCCGTCGTCACGGGTGGCCAAGGCGGCTTAGGCACGGAACTGGCCAAATCATTTCGGGCCGCCGGTTTTGACGTTGCTGCCCCCGGTCGAGACGAACTCGACGTCACCAGCGAAGAGCAGATGAACGCTTTTTTCGCCGACCTTCCGCGCGTCGACGTCGCGGTGCACAACGCTGGCGTTTTCCACGGTGCTTATGTCACGAAGATGTCGAATGAGGACTTCAACCGCATTCTTGATGTCAGTCTTCGCGGCGCTTTTCTTATGACCCGCGCGGCGCTCAAGCATATGATGAAGCAACGCAGCGGCCATCTGCTCTACATTGGTTCTCGTTCGGCCCAGGTCGGGCCCGTCGGCCACAGCGCCTATGCCGCCGCCAAAGCCGGGATGGAAGGTTTGGCCAAATCCGTGGCTAAGGAGTACGGGGCCCGGGGGATTCGCGCCAATGTCATTCGTCCGGGATTTCTGATGACCAAGTTTTCTAAGTTCGCCAAACCGGCCGTCCTGGAAGAGCAGTTCAACCTGCATGAACTGGGTGAATTGAACAATCCGGAGGACTCTGCCCGCTTCATCGTAGAGATTGCCCAGGCGGAGCATGTCTCGGGTCAAAACTTCACGTTGGACTCCCGGATTCACGCCTGGTGCTAGGCCCTAACCATGCCGGATCTCGACGCCATCTTATCGGAACGTTTGGAGAAGTTGGAGGCGACCAATCTTCGCCGCCGCCTGCGCACCCTCGATTCCGCTCAAGGGCCCAAGGTCTCGGTGGGAGGTGAACCGAAGCTAAACTTCTCCAGTAATGACTACCTCGGTCTGGCCTGGCATCCCCGCTTGATCGAAGCGGCCCAGCAAACCGTCCAGCGGACCGGCACCGGCGCTGGCGCGTCCCGCCTCATCTGCGGCAACTTAGACCTGCATCAGGAATTGGACCTGGCCTTAGCCAAATGGAAACAGACGGAAGCCGCCCTGAGTTTTTCCAGCGGCTTTGCCACCGCCCTCGGCACCATTCCCGCGCTCCTCGGCAAGGACGACTTGGTCATTGTCGATAAGCTGGCTCACGCTTGCCTTATCGATGCCGCCAAGCTCTCTGGCGCCACCTTGCGTGCCTTCCCCCACAACAACACGGCCTATCTGGAAAAACTGCTCGAACGGGCCCGGGCCACCTCCAACGCCAACATTCTCATCCTCGTGGAGTCGATCTACTCCATGGATGGCGATACCGCCGCTCTGGCTGACCTTGTTGAGCTTAAAGAAAAGTACGAGGCCTGGTTGCTGGTCGACGAGGCCCACGCCAGCGGCATCGTCGGCCCGGCGGGGCGGGGGCTCTTGGCCGAAACCGGGCTCGCCGGAAAGGTTGATCTGCAGATGGGTACCTTCAGCAAAGCCCTCGGCAGCGGTGGAGGCTATGTCGCGGGATCGAAGGTCTTGATCGACTTCCTGGTCAACTCGGCCCGCAGCTTCATTTTTTCCACCGCGCCACCTCCCGCCGTCGCGGCGGCCAGCTTGGCGGCCATCGAACTGGTGCAAGACGACGAAGGCGAGCGCCTCCGCGAGCGCCTCTGGACCAACGTCCGGCATTTCCTCGATCTGGCCTCCGAAAAATGGCTACCCGCCCACTTCCATGACGGTGCCTTACCCAGTGCCATTGTGCCTCTCCTGATCGGAGACGAAGGCGCAGCGCTCGACCTCGCCGCCAAGCTCCTGGAGCAAGATCTGCTCGTGCCCGCGATCCGCTACCCGACCGTGCCGCGTGGCAAGGCTCGCTTGCGGGTGACCCTCTCCGCGGCCCATCAACCGGAGCAAATCGATCAGCTCGCTTCCACTCTTTTTGGATAGAAGCTGTCTCAAAATTAACAAATGGCCGCGCCAGTAGAATTTTAGACTTTTGGCAAGGCGAGACGAAGAAGCATATTGGTTAAAATCTGTGACTGAGGAACAACACAGCTAAAAGTCTTAAAGACACTGGCCTCAAAGAGGTTGCGTTTCATTTTGCCTGTGGCGATGTCGTTCGTTGGTCGAAGGTAAATTCAATA
>CAWUJC010000232.1:0-5134 GCA_963922355.1 uncultured bacterium
GGGGCGTCTGGCTCGGCGCCGCCAGTATCATCGTTGGCATCTGGATCATCCGGCGAAGGCGGGCCGGGGTCGACCATCTTGAGGAGGCGGCCGATGCCGATCATGCCGACGATGGCCACGGCAAAGACAGCGAAGCCGGCAAACATGTGGTAGGTGGAGGGGTGGTCGTGGCTACCAATGGCGAAGTCGCTCCCAAAGCCCAGGATGCCGAAGGTAAGGAGCAGGATGCGGATGAAGTTACCCAGAATGGCCAGGGGCACGGAGCAGGCAAAGATCACCGCGTGTTGCCACACGCGCGGCATGGCCACGTAGCCATAGAGCGCGCACAGCATCATCAGGGCAAAGAGGGAGCGGATGCCGCTGCAGGGGTCGGCAATATCAACGGAGAAGATTTGGCCTTCGGCGATGCCCCGCTGGAAGTCAGGCGCGGAGAGAATGGCGGTGCCGCGGCGCATGGCATCCAACCCGATGAGGTTGAGGAATTGGTAGGAGATGTCGGTCATCACGATCCGCAGATACAGCGTCAGCCAGCCGTCGAGGAAGACCAGCGGCCAAGCAAAGGTGATGAACAGCCAGGGGAACATCATGGCGTAGAAGAACCGCCAGCCCAGCAGCCAAATGACGATCCCGGCAATGAGCAACTGGATCGAGGCAAAGCCGATGTACTGCGTCTCTGCCTTGTAGCCAAACCAGTAGAGCGCGAGGCTGAAAATGATGATCCCGAGCCCGAGCATCGAGCCTTGAATGGGAATCGTGGCTAAATACGCCCGGCGCAGATACACGAGAAAGACGGCAATGAAGGGGACGTAGAGACAATGTTGCCAGTCTTCCATCTCGTTGGCGATTTTGTACACCACGGTGGCCAAGCTCTTGCGCTCGAAGCCGTGCCCGTAGGCAAAAGGCATGAGGAAGACCAGGAAAACGACCAGACCGAGGCTAAGCCAAATGGCCAGCTTACGGCTTTCGGCGGCAGTTTCAGGGAGGCGAAGGTCAGCAGTCGTCATATTCGGCTAGTGTATAGGATGGCATAAGTGGCGGTTTATTTCAGCCAAAGATCGGTGACAGGGTGGACAAACCACTGGCTCTGTTCGGGATGCGGCGTCATCGCGTCCAGCACAGCGGGGGTGCTGGGCGGTTTGACTCGCTTTTCCGGGTCGTGCGGGATGGGCCGCAAACGGTAGCCCAGGTGGTGGGCAACGGTGGGCATCCATTGTTCCAGGTAAATGGGGCCGGGTTCACGGACGCGGGCGACCGCTTCCCAGGCTTCACGCCGCCAGAAGGTGCCGTAGCCTTTGAGGGCGTAGACGGCTTTCCACTGTTCTCGCACGGAGAGCTGCCGGAGGAAGTCGCGGAACCAGTCATCCGTCCAGTGCATCAGGTAATGCGCACTGTTGGTCTTGTCGATACGTTGGAGATAGTAGGCAATGAGATCGGCTTTTTGCTCCTCCAGATACCGGGCCTGCCAGTGGTTGATCCCTTGCAGCAGTGGAATTTGATCATACTCGGCCAAATGGATGTAGCGCACTTCTTGGAAGATGGGCTCGGCAGCGAGGGCGCGGAAGAGCGCGATGTAGGATTGGCGTTCGCGTTGGTGGTCCACGGTGCGGAGCCGGGGAGAATCGATAAACACTTTGCGTGGGTGCTCAAGGCGGTCAAAGTTCTCTCGCTTGCCGCCGTAGGCCAGCCAGATGGAATCTTCGGCTACGGCTTGGCGCCAGTAGGTCAGCATCCGGGCCACGGCTTCCGGGCCTTGATGGGTTAAGATGAGGTTAAGGGTTTCCATCTGAAGAGGGCGACTCGGAATCCTGTGGCGAGCTGGGTTCGTCGGGTTCGGGATGGGTGCGGAACTCCACCTCTTGGCGCCAGTAGGTGGCGCGTTGCTGGAGCTTGAAGACGGGGAAGAAGTACTTCGTGCCGGTGTAGCCAATGATCATGAGCCGACCACCCCAAGGGATGATGATGGCCTTGCCCAGCAGCTCACCTGTCCGGCCGTCGCGGATGGTGCAGCCGAAGAGGTAAACGAGGAAGAGCAAACGCCGGTAAAGCCAGCCGCGAGTCTGGTGGCTTTGCTTGTCGACCTTCTGGGCTCCCGGTGCGAGCGGCGGGGGCGGTTGATCGTCACCTTGGGGGATCGGTTCAGGCATCGTGGCGCAGGTAATTGGCGAGATTTCGTTGCAACACCGGTAGGGTGTAGCGTTCTTCGAAGGACTGGCGGTTGCGCTGGCCCCATTCCGGCCAGGAGGCTTGTTGCTCGAGCGCTTTTTGGAGGGCGGTGGCCAAGCCCTGGGTCAGATCAGGCTCGACGGCGGCAACGATGCCACCAAAGTCTGCTCCAGCTACTTCGGTGTTGGCTCGCCAGTTGGTGGTAATGAGCGGCAGGGAAAAGCGCATGGCCTCGATCAGCACCATGCCGAAGGATTCATACGGCGCGACGGAGCTAAAGATGAAGAGGTCCGCTTCGGCATAGGCGGCGTCCAGTTCTTGGCCGCGCTTCAGGCCGGCGACCTCGACGACGTCGGCAAGCTGGAGGCGTTGGATGTCGTCTTCAATCTGTTCGTAGCTGTAGGGCGGGAGAGGTTCGCCGACAAGCTGCAGGCGGAAGGGCGGAGCGCCAGCGTCCAAGGCTTGGCGGGCGGCTTCGAGCAACTGTGGTGTTCCCTTGTCCGGGCAGAGGTGGCCGAGGTGGAGCAACAAAGGCGGCGAGGCGGGGGCTGACCGGGGCGGCACCGGATCGTCTTCAATTGCCAGGGGCATGGCTTCGAGGTTCGTCATGCCGAGGGCGGCCGGGTCTTTCTTACCAAATTCGGTGAGGGAAATGGCGCCGTCGCATTTTTCGTGAGCCCAAAGGAGCCAGCCGCGCAGGCGCTCCGACATACTCGGCAGGGCTTCCGCCACGCCAGCCGCATGAAAATGGACGACGACTTTTTTTGCCCAGAAAGCCGCCCAGGGAAGGAGGAGGATGTCGCGTACCACCGGGGCGAAGTGTGGCCCGCCCGAAGGGTAGAGGATCAGGTCGATCGGCCCGCCGAGGCGGAGCTTGAGCAGGCGGAACCAGACGAAGACGAGTTCCACGAGTTTGCGCCAGGAGCGCTGGCGACCTTGGGTCCACTGCGGCGTAAAGCGGAAGGCCCAGTGTCGCACGCGGAAATCCTTTTCTTCTCCCAGCAGGTGGAGGATGCGGGCGATGTTCAAGTTTTGCCCGCCAACCGGGGGCGGGACCTGACCGGCCACAACAATCTGAAGTTGGCGACTCATGGAGTTACGATTTCTTCTGCTTCTGGTGTTGGCGGAACCAGTCAGCGCTGGCTTTGATGCCGTCTTCCAGGCTGTACGGAGGCTCGCCCAGGACATCAAAGGTTTTCTCCATCGGGGTGAGGTAATCGGTCGTCATGCTGGTGAGCCGCGAACTGGTCAGGTAGAACGGCTTGCCCGTCACGGTGGAGATACCATCGCCCACCTTGGCGATGCTGCGCAGCATGAAGGGCGGCAGAGAGAGGGGATTGCGCCCGGTTAGTTCGCGGTGGAAGCCTTTCACCCAGTGGATGATGTCGATCGGGCGGTCGCCGACGTAGAAGGTTTGGCCGCAGACCTGGTCGTCCTGCCGGGAAAGGAGTTGGTTCATTTGCCACACGATATTGCCGACGTAGCCGTAGCAACGCGTGGGTGTCGGCAGTCCTGGGTGGAGGTAAAGGTTGAGTGAGACGATGCGCCAGAACTCTTTGGCGTACCGGGCGTGGAAGGGGCCCCAGATGTTGGTCGGGCGGATGAGGGTCCAGCAGCACTCGAGGCCGGCGCTGCGGGTCATCTGTTCGGTGATGACTTTACTTTGCCCGTAGATGGTATGGGGGAAGTAGTCTTCGTCATTTTCGGGTAAACGGCCTGGGCCGCAGACAAACTGGCTGGAGGTGATGACCGCGCGTTTGACCGAGGGGGTGGCTTTGACCGCCTCCAAGAAGTTGGCGGTGCCGTCGGTGTTGGCGCGGTAGCCTTCTTCGACCGTGGTGGTTTCGTCGCACTCGGTACGGGCGGCGAGGTGCAGCACGGCTTCGGGCTGGAACTCGGCCATGGCGGCGCGCAAGGCAGAGGCGTCCAATAGCTCACCCCGCAGCCAGACGTCGCGATGGGCATCCACTTGGGGGGCGGAGTGGTCGTAGTTGCACAGCTCCCAGCCTTGTTCCAGGGCGGTGGAAACAAAGTTGGTGCCGATGAAGCCAGAGCCACCGGTGAGGAAGAGTCTCATGCGGAAGGGGAAGGCGCGGCGAGGACTTGCCGGGCCAGGTTAACGACGTGATCCACGCTCCAGGCCTCCATGCAGGCCATGGGGGTTTGTTCGTTGGTGCAGCCGCCCTGTTGGCCGTGGACGGGATCGCAGGGCAGGCAGGGCAGGGAATCGTGACGCAGGATGCGGACTTTCTCTTGATGCCAGATGGGGTCCCAGCTGGGTTGGCTGGGGCCGGAGAAGGCGATGACGGGGATGTTCAGCGCGTTGGCCAAATGGAGTGGACCGGAGTTATTGCAGACCGCCAAGGAGGCTTGGGACAGGCGCTGAATGAAGGCGGGCAGGCTGACGGGGCGGTAGAGTTCAACGTTTCGCGTTAGCTCGGTGGGCGGTTCCAAATCGTGCGCCACCCAGACGACGTGGATTTGTTCGGAAAGCTTGTTGGCTAAGGCGGTGAAGCGATCCAAGAACCAGCGCTTGTAGGGCAGGCTGCCCCCGGGGTGGATGATGACGAAGGGTTTCTCTGGCGGCGGCGTATCAGCTTCGAGGAGATGACTGAGGTCCGGTGCCGGCGGAGCGTCGGGGCCGAGGTCCAGTTCCAATTCTTCCAGCAGGCGGCGGCGGAGTTGCCACCCCCACCAGGGAACGCTTTTGCCGGGGGGCGGTTTCACTTCGGCCGTGAGACTGCCGGGAACTTTCAGGAAGCGGAGCTTCGACCCGACGCGAACTTTGCATCCGCTCAAGATGGAGAGAAGGTGAGCGACATTGCCCTGGTCTTCGGCGATGAGACAGGCTTGGGCCTGGATGTTCCGCAGCTTCCAGAGGAGTTGGTTGAATAAGGCGGGGTTCTTCCAGGCTTTGTTGAAGTCGTGGGTGGGGTAAACGTGGAGTTGCTCGCTGGGAAGGAGCCCTTGG
>CAWUJC010000233.1:0-5124 GCA_963922355.1 uncultured bacterium
GCTTTGTCTTTGAGTTCGAAGAGTTGGTCGCGGAGGAGGGCGGCTTTTTCGTAGTCCATGCTGGCGGAGGCGGCCAACATTTCGCCTTCCAGTTCTTTGATCAGGTCGAGCAGGTCCATCGACTGCCCTTTTTCCTTCAGGACTCCGGCGGCGACTTCCTTGCCTTTTAATAAATCGCCGAGCGATTGCTGGATCGCGCGCTGCACCGTCTTGGGGGTGATGCCGTGCTCCTGGTTGTATTCGACTTGTCGGGCGCGGCGGTCGCGGGAGACATCGAGGAGTTCGCGGATCGATCCCGTGATCGTATCCGCATACAAGATGACCAGGCCGTTGACGTGGCGGGCGGCGCGGCCGGCGGTCTGGATGAGCGAGGTGTTGCTGCGGAGGAAGCCTTCTTTGTCCGCGTCGAGGATGGCGACGAGCGAGACCTCGGGCAGGTCGAGGCCTTCGCGCAGGAGGTTGATCCCGACCAGCACGTCGATCTCCCCGGCGCGGAGTTCGCGGAGGATTTCTACCCGCTCGATCGTGTCGATTTCGCTGTGCAGGTAGCGGACCTTGACGCCGAGGTCGCGAAGGTAGTCGGCCAGGTCCTCGGCGGTGCGCTTGGTCAGGGTGGTGACGAGGACGCGCTCGCCGGCTTCGACTCGACGTTGCGCCTGCTCGATTAGGTCGTCGACCTGGCCCTTGAGCGGCTTGACCACGATCTCGGGGTCGAGCAGGCCGGTGGGCCGGATGATCTGTTTGACTACGACGTTGTTCGCCTTGCCTAGCTCGTACTTGCCCGGCGTGGCCGAGACGTAGAGGCGCTGTTTGACCATCTGCTCGAACTCGTCGAATTGAAGCGGTCGGTTATCGAGCGCGGAGGGCAGGCGGAAGCCGTGCTCGACCAGGACGGTTTTGCGCGAGCGGTCGCCCGCGTACATACCGCCGACCTGCGGGATGGTGGCGTGGCTTTCGTCGATGACGGTGAGGAAGTTGTCGGGAAAGAAGTCGAGCAGGGTGTAGGGCCGGGCGCCGGGCTCGCGTCCGCTGAGGTGGCGGGAGTAGTTCTCGATCCCGTTGCAGAAGCCCATCTCTTCCATCATTTCGAGGTCGTAGGTGGTGCGCATTTTGAGGCGCTGGGCTTCGAGGAGCTTGCCGGCTTTTTCCAACTCGGCGATGCGCTCGTCCAGCTCGGTGCGGATGGAGCGGACGGCGCGCTTCATCTTCTCGTGCGGGGTGACGTAATGCCGGGCGGGGAAGATGACCATTTGTTCCATGGTGGCGAGCGTGTCGCTGGTCAGGGGAT
Source organism: uncultured bacterium (assembly GCA_963922355.1). Taxonomy (GTDB): domain Bacteria; phylum Verrucomicrobiota; class Verrucomicrobiia; order Methylacidiphilales; family UBA1321; genus CAWUJC01. The sequence goes on from CAWUJC010000233.1 coordinate 1,289, forward strand.
CGAAGCGGGTGATGCGGTCGATTTCGTCGCCAAAGAATTCGATGCGCACGCCTTCCTCGGTGTAGGCGGGCATGACTTCGACGACGTCGCCGCGGACGCGAAACTGGCCGCGGGTGGCCGCGATGTCGTTGCGCTCGTAGAGCATTTCGACCAGCGAGGCGAGGAGCTGCTCGCGCGTCATGGTGGCGCCGACTTCGACCCGCACGACCATGCCCTGGTAGTCTTCGGGCGAGCCCAAGCCGTAGATGCAGGAGACGCTGGCCACGACGATGACGTCCTGCCGGGTGAGGAGGCTGCTGGTGGCGGAGAGGCGGAGGCGCTCGATCTCCTCGTTGATGGAGGAGTCCTTTTCGATGTAGGTGTCGGTGCGCGGGATGTAGGCCTCGGGCTGGTAGTAGTCGTAGTAGCTGACGAAGTACTCGACCGCGTTGTCGGGGAAGAAGCCTTTGAGCTCGCTGTAGAGCTGCGCGGCCAGGGTCTTGTTGTGGGAGAGAACGAGGGTCGGGCGGCCCAGACGCTGGATCAGGTTGGCAACGGTGAAGGTCTTGCCCGAGCCGGTGACGCCGAGGAGGACGTTGTGCTCCTCGCCCGCCACGAGCCGCGCGCCCAGCTTTTCGATGGCGTCGGGCTGGTCGCCCTGCGGCGCGTACTCGCTCTTGAGGGAGAAGACGGTGGGGTCGGCATCATTTGCGTGGGGCAATCCAGACATCCGGCCAAGATGCCGCAGAAGTGATGGGCTGGCAATGCCGAGACAGACGGTTGCAGGATGCTTTCTGCTACCCATATTGAGGTATGCAGAAGAAAGATGTGGTGAGTGCCAAGTCCGGGCTGGCCTTGCTTTGTATCGATTGCCAGGAGCGCTTTCGTGGCTATCTGAGCAACGGCGCCTTGGAGCCAATTATCGATCTCGTGCAACGAGCGCATGAGGCCCAAGTGCCGGTCATTTTTACGCAACATTCCGATGTGGATCCCACGAGTGTGCTCTCGCGCCATTGGCAAAAGGACATCGTCTTCGACTCGGCGGATTGGCAGCTTCTACCCGAGCTTCCGGTGCAGGATGGGGATGGCCTCATCCAGGATAAACACACCTACGATTCGTTTATGCAAACGGGGTTGGAGGCCTATTTGCGCGAACGGGGCATCACGACGTTGGCAATCGTCGGAGCGATGACGAACCTCTGTTGCGAAACCACGGTGCGGAGTGCCTTCACGCGTAACTTTGACGTCCTCTTCCTGACGGACGCGAATGCCACGTCATCCCTGGAAATGCACGCGGCGTCCTTGCTTAATCTCGAGTACTTTGGCTGCCGCCTGTTGAGTAGTCGTGACTTTTTAGCTTCGTATTTGGCTGAAAAAAACGAGTAAGCGGAGCAAGGGAGCGGCGTTATTGTTACTCTTGACCCGGCGCGCTGAGGCCGTCGACCCACTGGCTTTCGATCAAGCTGAGTTTGGGGCGCTGGGGGATGCCGCGTTCGTTGCGGGAGATTTGGGCGGTGACGAGGTCCACGGCGGCCGCGCCGATCAGCTCGGATTGCTGGTCAACTCCGGCCAAGCCTTTAAATTCCGGACGCCAGTCGAGGTGGGCGTAGGCCAGGTCTTTGCCGATTTTTCGTCCAGCTTCCTCGGCCCATTGATCAAACCACTGAAAGCCGAGGAGGGCATCGGGCTCGTAACGCTTGAGCCAGCGGCGAAACTTGGGGACGACATTCTCCCCCTCCTCGTAGAGAAAAATGGGAAGTGGCTTTTTGCAATAGCGATGACTGGCCGCCCAGTAGCCGCCGCTAAACATCATGCTGGAGCGGTCGTCCAACCCGCGTGAGATGGCCATGCCGATGCGCCGGTAGCCGAGGGCGTGGAGTTTTTCGATCGCCATGGTGACGATGCGGAGGTGGTGGTTACCGGCACGGTGGATGTGCTGAAGGGTGAGGGAGTACGCCATGGTGGCGCAGGCGAAGTTCTCCCACTTAAGATCGAGGGCGCCGCGTTCTTGGAGGGGGCCGACGATCATCCCGGGGATGCCGCGCGAGCGGAGAATTTGGCTGAGGCGTGGTCCGCCAAATTCCTCGTAATGGAAGAGGTCCAGCCCATAGCCGAGTTCCCGGGCGCGAGTGCGAGCGCCCTCGGTAAAAGCGCGGAAAACGGGGGAGCTAAAGTACGCGTCGTGCCCGCCCGGGGAGGAATAGATATAGGCAAGGGAGAGGTGGCGGTCGACCGGATGGACGCTGCGCTTATGGGCAAGCCAGGCCGAGACCAAGGGGTTTGGCTTCCAGCCCATTTTCTTGGCCAAGCGGCGAATTTCTTGGCCTTTGGCCTTGCCCACACCGGGCTTGTTTCCCAGAGCGGCGGAAACGGTGGAAAGGGAAGCGCCGCTGGCTCGGGCGATTTCGCGTAAGCTAGGGGGCTTACTGGGGGAAGGAGGCAACTCCCTAAATTAGCCGAACCTGTTCGGTTATGAAAGCCTCGTCTGTCTCAACCGTTCGTCTTTTAATGGTGACGAACTGAATGAGAACTCTCAACCCCTCCTCACGTATGAAAAAACTCACTCTTCTGCTGACAGCCACGTTGGCTGCCACTCTTTCAACCAGCGCGCAAAGTCTGCTGAGCTGGAACTTTGCCGCTGAAAGCAACGGCACGGTCTATACGACTAGTACACCGACAGGTGATTACGCCAGTGCCGTCAACTTCACGAGTGACATCAACAATGCCAGTGTCGTGAATGGCACTGGCATGGCGACAGCTGGCAACAGCTCGGGGATGAGCAATACTTCCACGTTCAATACGGCGGGAGCTGGGACTTTATCTTCCGGGATACACACCTTGGATTTTGTCGATGTGTTCTTTAACAACATCGGTGGCGGTAGCGATGACGTCATCATGGGTGGCTTCCGTACCTTTTCCTCCGGCAGCCAGGTCGGGAGTTCGTCGAGTGATATGGCATCTTTCCGGATCGGCAACATCAACGCCTCTGGCGGGCTGGATGCTGAGCTCTGGGGCTTTAATGGTTCTGGTGGTCAGTTGCTTCAAACGGTGAATGACTTCGCCACGAACTCAGGCGCCTTTACCTTCCGCATCTTGCTCGACCAGGATGCCGATACGTTTGACCTGCTCTACAGCACGGACGGCGGGCTTAACTTTAACGCGATTGGTAGCCAGCAAACTGGAATCACGCCAGCCACCAATTTTATCGCTCAGGGGTTCAGCGTCGTGGACTTCGGCGGCGGCGACAACATCAGCATTGGTGGTGTTCAGTTGACCACAATTCCCGAGCCGACTTCGGCGACGCTGCTCGCCGGTCTGGGCCTGGCTTTCTTCCTGCGGCGGAAACGGTAAGCCTATCGCTGTGTTCTCTTTCCTTAAACCTATCCATAGATTGACTCCTATGGAGCACCCTGTCCGAGTGGACAGGGTGTTATGGTTTCAGGAAAGGAACCGGTGTAGCCAGCCGGCGAGGTAGGTGGCTACTTGCCTTTCCAGACGGCGGCATCGATGCAGGATAGGATATTCACGATTCCTGCCAGCCAAACCAGCGTACCCACAGTGACGACGGTCAGGAGGCCGATTGAAAGGCACCAAAAGATGAACCAAAGGAGTGCGGAAAAAACCCGACCTTGGACGAGCTGACCCAAGCCAGGGAAGAAAATGCTGCAAATGGCGGCAATAACATTCCCTGCACTTCCCGGTCCCACAGCCATGAAAATAACTTAAGCTTTGGCCACGCCGTGGCAAGCCTTGCTTGTTGATCCCAGTTAAAGTCGTCCGCGTCGCCAGATGGCCCAAATAAGGTTCACCGCGATGAGGAAGGTGAACCAGTCAAAGCCCGCGCCGATCATCCAGTC
>CAWUJC010000234.1:0-5123 GCA_963922355.1 uncultured bacterium
TTTTTCCTTGAGCCCAAGAAGTTGGAGGGCAATCGGTTTGATCACCATCAGGTCACTGCGCAGGCTGTCCGCCACGCCGGGGTACTGGACTTTGACCGCAAAATCGCGGTCACCCTGACGCGCCCGATGAACCTGGCCAATGGACGCGCCGTGCGCCGCCGAGGTGCTAAAGTCATCGAACAGCTCGCTCGGCTTTTTACCCAACTCGCGCTGAAAGGTGCGCACCACCAAAGGATAGGATAACGGCGGCGCGGAGTACTGCGCCTGAGAGAACTGCTTGCTGTAGGCTTCCGGCAAAAGGTTCTTATCGATGCTCAGCATTTGCGCCACTTTCAGCGGCCCGCCTTTGAGCTGGCTGAAGGTCTCGTAAACGTCGCTGGCGTTGTCCTCGTCAAGCTGCGCGCGGTCATCCTTCCCCACTGCCCGTTTGCCGTAGTACTTCAGGTAATTGACGCCGACTTTCGCCCCGGTGCCGGCCAGTGCGGCCATGCGGCTGATTCTGGAGGAGCGAATCTGCTCCTGTCCCGTGTTGACAGCAGTAACGGACATGTCAGCAACCTAGAGTTAGCAGCAGCAGGTGTCCCGCTGTTCAGATTTCAGGAACTTGAGTAGGTCCAACGCCGCGTCGAGGGCTTGGCGGCGCATCAGCTCAAACGCAAAGGTGACCGTCTTTTCGGCCGCCGCATCGGTCCGCTCGTACCCTTCGCTTTCGTCCCGCAAGTGGAAATCGAGCACACCGCGCAGGATGAGGTAGAAGGATTTGGCGTAAAGCTTGTTGAGGCGACCGCGTTCGGCGATCTCGCCGCTTTCCAAGCCCGGAGCCACGATCTCGTTCTCCGCAAAGTCGAGAAAGGCACGTTTAAAGCCGCGGAGAAAAGCCGGTTGCTCCTGGATTTTGAGCGGGGCAACCCGTGCGAGAAGCAGCGAACGGTAATGCAGGGACTCCTCCAAGAAAGCAAAGAGGAAGCTGAGCAAACGCTGTCGGGAGTCAAACTTGCCCCACTCGTCGCCCTGTTGGACGGCTTGAGCCGACTTGGTGATCATCTCCGCCCAGAAGGCGCTTTCCACCGCGTCGAAAGAAGCGAAGTGGCTGAAGAAGTCCTTCTCGCCGATGTCGAGCGACTGGCAGAATTTAAAGACGGTCGCCGGCGGGCGCCCTTCTTCTCGAAGGTGGTGCTGGTAAGCTTGAATGATGCGATCTCGTGTCTCCATGTCTGTTTCCTCTGAGTTGAGGACAAGTTAACACAAGCCTGCCCGCGCGAAAGGGGGTGGCGGCATTTTCTGCCATTATCTCAGGGAGGCGAACTTAGCGCCGACGGCGACGCCAGGCCAGCGCACCACCCGCCACAAGCAGGAGAAGACCGGTCGCTGGTTCGGGTACGGCGGTCAGACTCAGCACCACCCGATTGTTGGCGCTGTCGTCCACCAACGTGCCGGTCCAACCAAGCGGAAGGGTATCCAAGGTCAGATCACCCACGATACCACTGAGGCTGGCCCCAGTGTAATCAATGAGGACAAAATCTCCGATCTGCGTCACGAAGTCATTGAGCACCGTAATGGTTGCGGCATCGAATTCAAAGTTACCCCCACTAACGTTGATGAGATCGGACTGGCCAAATGTATTCAGCTCAAACTCAAGCTGAACGCCAGAACCCATGGCTAATCCTTCGGTAAAGTCTAAGACGCCGGGGCTGTTGCCCGCAGCGATGACCCCGCCGCTGGATACGCTGACGGGGGCATCGATATCCCCTGCCCCACCGAGCAAACCGCCGTTCTCCACCGCCACAGTCGAGGCGTCCAGACTGCCGTTGACGACTAACTCGGCACCGTCCGCCACCGTCGCCGTCCCGCTGATGCTGGTGTCGCCATTCAGCGTCGTTTTACCGCTGTTGACGTTGACGACTTCAAAGTTCGTGAAGCTGCCGTCGTACTCAAAACTGTTCCCGCTTCCCAGGTTGAGGTTGAGCGTGTCGGTCCCGTTGCCGCCGTCAGAGTCCCCCTGAATGCTGGCACTGCCGCCGTTGACGTTGAGCGTGTCATTACCGTCCTCCAAGGCAATGGCCGTGAGGGAATCGTCATGCCGAATGGCCCCGGCATTGGTGACGGTGTCGTCACCCGCTCCGGTCTGAACCGTCGCCGGCGTGCCTGCTCCGCGCATCGTACCAGAGGCGTTGTTGGTAATCTCATCTGCAAAATTGCCCACCATTTTGGCCGCGAATCCCTGAACCCCATAGATCAGACCATCGTTGGTGATGGTGGTCGCCGCCACGCCGGAGCCGTTGCTGCCGTCATCAATGAGGATGCCCCGGCCTTCGCGTCCAGCCGCACCGTTCGTCACATCGGCGTTACCGATGATCCGTCCGGTCGCGGTGTTGATAATCGTGCCGCCACCCGCGGCCACGGCTTCCGGATTGTTGGCCTGGCCTCCACTGTCCACCCCTTTGGCGCCGAGCCCCTTGGCCGTGCCGTGGTTGGTGAAGTGAACCACGCCGTCGACGTCCACCCCATCACCGTCTCCGTCCGCGCTTGTGGCGTCAATCGTGCCAATGATCGTGCCGTTCTGTTCGTTTAAAACGGTGGCGGTGGCATTCGTGGTCAAACCATCAATGTTGACACCCGAACCATTCACCGCCTGCAACTGACCGCCGCCCTGATTCGTCACGCTAATCGTGTACGAGCCCGAAAAGCTGTTCTCCACTCCACCAGTCACGCCGTGGCGTCCCTGGATGAGACCAGAATTGGTGACCTGAATACCCGTGTTCTCGTCGCCTTGGATACCGTCGCTGCCGCTGCCCCCGACCGGAATCGCTTCAATGGTGCCACTATTGTTGATCACCGCATTAACACCGGCGCGTAAGGCATCGCTCCCCGTCGCGCGAATGATGCCGCTGCTCTGGTTGGTCAGTGTGTTGGCTTTGGTCTCGATGTTGGCCAAATCCAGCGCCTGCCCGCCGGTGGAGGAGATCAGCCCCGAGTTGGTGATCTCGAGCTCCGTGTCGTCAAACTTCACGGCATCATCATTGACCGCCGTGATGTTACCGGAATTCTGGATGGTGATCTTCCCATCGGTGGCATCCTTGTTGCGAATGGCCCGACCCTCGCCGGTGTTGCTGATCGTCCCACTGTTGGTGATCGTCGCGCCACTGGAGCTGCTCTTGATGGCAATGGCAGATTCCCCGCCGTCGGTGCTGCCTGTACGGGTGATCAACCCTTGATTGAGGAGCGTGGTGCCCGCCCCCTTGAAGTTGACCGTCTCTTCATCATCGTCGTCAGAAAGGGTGATGCTGCCCGTACGGGTCACCGTACCGGTTCCGCCGTCGAGTTCCTGTTGCCCGGTTTCAGCCGAGCTAATCGGATTGGGGCCGGGATCAAACTGAGCCTGGAGCTGATACTGCCCCATAATCAACAGAGCCGTGTTAAGGAAAAGAAGACGAGGCAGGAAAGAGAAAAACATGCGGGCCAGTTAACCGCCTGACTCCAGCATGAGGAGTCATTTCCTGTAACAATTCGGTGACGGCCTCAGGTGCCAATAACTGCCCTTCGGGGCTTTCCAAGGCTAACTCGTTAGTGGTAGTGTTTCGGCTTTCCCTTTCAGGCCGGTTTAGCTCAGTGGTAGAGCAACGGTTTTGTAAACCGTTGGTCGTCGGTTCGAATCCGACAACCGGCTCCCTCTCCCCCAACGACTTACAAAGGAAGAAGGAAGGCAAAATTTGAAAGTGCTACGGCTAGGTGCTACGGTTGTGGCGTGGCGATTTCAAAAAACAAGAACGGATGGGTGCGAGTAAGTGGTCGTTTGTACCGGCGCGGAAGCAAAGGAATTTACTACGCACGCTACGAGCGAAACGGCAAAGAGACCTGGAAAAGTCTGAAAACTAAGACCCGCTCGGTCGCTCAAACCAAACTGGCCGAATTGGAGGCCAAGCAAGCGCACAGTCCTCAGGCAAAAACGGCTAACGCGAAAACCCCGGCCTTGGCGGTCCTGGTTGCAAAGTGTCTTCTCAAATGGGAAAAGCGCCGAGAATACAAGAGCTTTGGCGACATCAAGGGACGCTTGAATGTCATCGCCAATTCCTCACTGGGGCGCTTGTTGGTTACGCGAATCACCAGTGAGCAGATCGAAAACTTCTTGCTCAACCTGACCAACCAGCACCGAAAAAGTGATGCTAGCGCAAAGCCAGTTCCGGTCTCGAACGGCACCCGAAATCGATACCTGGTCGAACTCAATAAGATCTTCAAAGAGGCAAAAGCGTGGCGGGTAGATAATCCCTGCGATGAAGTCCAGCGCTTCCCGGAGCGCAACCAGGAACGTATTGCACCCACGTCCGAAGAAATCGCTGCTGTTCTCGAACCACTACGAGATGGACGAATCCGTCCCCATGGGAAGAAAGCTGCCGACTTTATCGAGTTCCTTAGTCTGAGTGGTTGCCGACTGGCAGAGGCCGGTGAAATCGTATGGGAACGCGTCTTTTTCGATCACGGCTATATCCTGGTAAGAGGGAAAGCCAAGCAGGACAGAGCCTACAAGGAGCGCAAAATCCCACTCTTCCCTGGCTTGAGTCGGTTGCTGGAGCGGATGCGACAAGAGCTGAGTATCGCCAAAGGCCCGGTTTTTCCCGGTACTGGCAAGCTGAACTACCACCCCAAACGCGCCTTGGAATCTGCCATTAAAGCAGCAGGCCTGCCCCCGGAACGCCGCTTTACCTTTCACGGGTTGCGCCACTATTTCGCGACTGAAGCTGTGGTTCGAGGTGTAGTCTTTCCAGCGGTAGCGGCTTGGCTGGGTCACTCAGATAATGGCATTTTGGTAGCCGCCCGCTACGGCAATCACGTCACCGACGACCAAGTGGCCCATTACATCGAGCGGATGGATTTCGCTCAAGCCGCAACGAAGCAGAACGACTCCTGGAGCGATAAGTTGCTTCAGCCCTTCCAACATGCGGCAGATCCAAACCAGTCCCTTTGCCTTCTGGTCACCCGAGATCGGGATTTGCAGCAGGCCGAGAGCATTATCAAGAATGGCCAAGGCCGCGAACTGAGCCGCCAAGCAAAGGATGACCTGATTGCATTGTACTTCGAAAACATAGGGTAAAATCATTGCTCTTCTTGGGGTATTTCCTCCCCGC
>CAWUJC010000235.1:0-5112 GCA_963922355.1 uncultured bacterium
AAGCTGCCTCACTTGCCAACAAACAGTTTGAAGCCGGTCTAAGCGACTTCCTCAATGTCCTGGAGGCCGAGTCAACCGCCCTAGCCTCCGAATTGGAAACGGCTCGCACCCAAACCGAGACCGCAACCTCGCTCGTCCGTGTCTACAAAGCTCTTGGCGGCGGTTGGGAGATTGCCCCTCTTCAAGCAGGTAGCACATTATCTTCTCGGAAGGTAGACCAGGCAGAATAAGCTGTAGCAACATGGCCAGCGAATCGACATCACTCTACTACACGCACCATTTTGAAGGAGAGATTGATCTGCATAGCGTTGGAAAGAAACGGCAGATCACTTACAAGGTTCTCTTCATGCCGCCGCATTTTGAGCAAGAGCTCCCCTTCGATCAGTATCCAAGGCTCCGGATTGAAGGCGAAATTGCCGAAGTGCCGGTCCGTGGCGCCTGGATGCCAGTGGGAGACGGACGTCGTTACTTCATTGTCTCGCCAGAGATAAAGAAGCAAATGGGGTATGACGTTGGGGACAGAGTTGAAATGTCCTTTCGGATCGATGATCAGGACTTCGTCGATGTTCCACCCGAACTCCAAAGTGTCTTGGACGCAAATCCAAAAGCCCTTCGCCATTGGAATGAGTTCACTCCCGGGAAGAAACGGATGTTTACGTTCCATGTCTTGTCGGCAAAAACAGAACCGACCCAAGCAAAACGTATCGCGGAAGCGATTTCGGCAATCGAGCAGGGCCTCACGTTACGCGACCTGAGAAACACAAAGAAGTAGCACCGCTAGTATTGTCCTTAGTGAGAACCTGCTTCTTATTCTCCAATTCCATAAAGTTGGCAAACCTAGTAGTGCATGTCTCTGAAGATCCCTAGTGATCGGAATCTAAGCTCAAACTGCTACGGCTAGGCTCGAAGCTGCTGAGTTTTATTGAGGACTCCTGCACAGCATTGATGAACAATTGTTTGCGCTTTACAAAAAAACCTCTCCATCCCCTGAGCTACGGGACCAAAGCGAAAGCCCTGGATTATGCGACTTTCTTACTTCCACAGCAAGGAGGCTTGATTGAGTCTAGCGACGACGACGGATAGCCATGTAGCCCAGTCCGGCGAGCAGCAGAGCCCCGGTGGTCGGCTCGGGGACGGTGTAGGTCAGGACGAGATCATTACCGACGACGTCGAGGCTGAAAAAGCCAAAGGCATTGGGATCGGTATTAAATGCGGAGGTGAGAATGCTCCAATAGTCCGCATTGAAGCCGGTGATGCCGCCCGTCGTGGTAATGATGATCCAAGACTGATCGATTTCACTAAAGTTGGGCAAATCGCCAAGCTCATCGGCGGCGGTGAGCGAGGTGATGTCCAGATTGTAGTTATCAATCGCCGAGCCCGTGAGCGAAAGGCTGCCATCGATCTGGAGCTGGTCGAAGTTGGTTCCGGCCACTTGGTCCTCCCAGTTATTCAGCTCCCAAAGATAAGTGAAGCTCTCCCAGGTCTGGTTCGCACCGTAGAGCGTGGTGCCCGGGCTGTCGCCGGGAGCTAGCACGTCGTTCGTGCTCGTCAGGGCAACAGAGGCGTTAATGGTGCCACTACCTTTCAGCACGCCGCCGGAGGCGCCAAAGCTCACGTCGTTGCCGACCGTCTGGCCGTTGATGTCCAGCGTGCCGCCGTCGATCAAGATCGTGCCCGTCCCGGCCGCTGTGGAACTACCCAGCTTGAGAGTGCCGTCTTCGATCGTCGTTCCTTCGGTGTAGGTGTTGTTCCCGCCAATGGTCGTCGTGCCGGTACCGATGTGGCGGACTGAGGTCTGTCCTTCAATCGAAATCGCCGTTCCACCAGAAGTTCCGTCGTTGGTAAACTTATAATCTGTTTCGTTGTGGTTGAAGTTGATGGTCCCCGTATTGCCGACTGTTGTATTGGTCGTCACCGTTGCCACGCTGACGATGCCAGCTCCTCCTCCGTCGCCGACGTTTAAAGTGCCGTTGCCATTTCCGCTGTTCAGCCCAATTTCAATCGTCCCGCTACCGCTATCGACCGAATAGACGCCACCGTCGGCCACGGTCAGAATACCCTCGCCGGCGCGACCTAATGCCGTGGTGCCCTCACTCGTAAATTGCGAACCGGCCCCAGTCACCGTGATCGATGAAGAAAGGCCACGATCATTGGAAATTTTAATGTCACCTGAGCTAATGAATTGCCCGCCGGCGGCGACCGTAATATTGCCACCGCCAGTTTCGCCCAAAGCGGCACCATTGGTGGTTTCCAGACGAGAGGCTGTGCCCAAACTATCTACCCCGCTAACCAGGATGTTGCCGTTTGATTCGTCATCCCCATCTCCCAAGTCGATGGAATCAACTTGGACGAAACCCCCGTCCAAAACCGAGAGCTGACCAGGAGTGATTTCCCCGTCAATCGTAAGATTGTTATTTACCGTCAGCTTGGAATTCGTGCCGGTCACGGTCACCATGCCCTGGCCTCCATTATCGGCTATATCCATAGAGCGATTGACCATAACTTCGGCTCCGTCCGAAACCGTTAGGGTCCCGGCACCTCCATTGTCGCCAACGTCGGCAAACCCGGGAGAGGTTCCACCACTCGTGCCTATATTGAGTTGAGTGCCTGCCCCGGTCACTTGCAAATCGCCCGTGCTTCCGGCAATAGCCCCGACGTCCAGGTCATTGCCAATGTTCACTGTTGCGCCATCGTTGATGATCACCGAGCCGGTCTGCAAGGCCACTGAACCAATTATCAAATTGTCGTCATTGCCGGTGGTGGTTGTGTTGGAACCGTCGCTGAAGACCAGCGTCCCGTTGCCTACGGTGATGTCGCCGCTGAAGGTGTTGTTAACCACCAGAGTGGTTTTCCCGGTATTGAGATGATTCATGTCGATGTCACCTTCAATGACCACGCCTGTGCCAGACGAGGTGCCGTCGTTGGTCAAGAAGTAGTCCGCTTCGTTGTGATTGAAATTGAGCGTACTCGTACCCGCACGGCCACTCACTTTGGGCGCGTTGATGATCCCCGCCGCACCGCCGTTCCCCACGTTCAGCGTGCCGCTGCCGCCGACCTCTGTTGCCAAGACAATCTCACCCGGTCCGAGGCCGCCACCGGCCGAGAGCTTACCCCCGTTACTGACGGTGACGGTTGCCTGACCACTCTCGCCAATCTGAAACGCACCCGAACGAATTTCGGAACCGGCCCCATCAATGGTGACGGAGCCCGTCGATCCCGTATTTTCCGCGATCCCGAAGCCTGGCTCCGGGCCGGAAAAGGCCATCAGGCCACCGTTGGTCACGTTCACCACAGCGTTGCCAGAGCTAGCCACGGTGACGCCTTGGGCCGTGGTCACCACTGAACCAGTCCCGTCCACATTCAGGGTACCAGAACTTCCCGCCACGTTCCCTACGAAGATGCTATCCACCGCCAGCTCGCCTCCATTGCGGACCGTCATCGTTCCCGCGCCCTCTTCTCCAACCGTCACTTGGGTGCCAGAACCGAGGTAGGTGGAATCCGTGCCATCCACGATCAAGCGACCGTCACCAGTGGCGGATTGGCCAAGGCGAAGATCGCCCCCAAAATTCGTCACACCGCCGTTGCTGATGTTCAGCTCACCCACGTTTGAAAACCCCAGGATGCCCCCATTGCTGACGTTGAGATTGGAGCCTGTCCCCGTCACATTGACGGTTCCCGAAGCCCCCCCTCCGATAAACGCAAGATCTACGGAGACGGTGCCGCCTGCCTCTACTTGCAGCGTGCCCGTGCCAAATCCGCCGACGCCCAGATCATCATTGCTCAATAAGCTAGAGCCAACGCCAGTCACTGTAACCAACCCAACGGAACCCGTCTCTGTCCCAATAAAAACCTCATCTGGGGTTACCAACCCACCATTCTCAATGTTCAACGTTCCCTTGCCGTTCTTACCAATGGTAAGGCTGTTTGGCGTGTTCAGCCGTGAAGCCGTTCCACTCCCGTTGTCTCCGGTTACCGTGATCGTGCCGTCCGAACCAGCGTCGCGACCAAGAGTAGCCAAATCGAGGGAGAGGACGCTCCCATTCTCGACAGTAACCGAGCCTACTCCGGTGACACCCACCGTCGCGTCAGTGCTCGTATTTCCCCCCGTCGACCAGAAGGGATCGGCTGACCCCGGGTCGGTGTCACCCGTCGCAGTAATTTGCGCCGATGACGACAGAGGTGACGACAAACTAAGCAGAGTAAGGGTCGCCAAGGTGACGGCTTGTGGTCGAAAAATTCCCCGGTATTCCATGTCGAAAGTCTCTTGATGAGTAGGCTGATAACAGTGAAAGCGAGGTTGATGCTAAGGGTTTAGGCTCGCTTTGTCATTGGACAGGAGTCTCAAAATGATTGGATAGGCGTCTCAAACCACCTATTTTTGTAAAATAATGACTTACAGGAGCGTTTGTCAGTGCAAAGAGCCATGAAACGCCATCCACCAGAACCCAGCACACCACTACCCAAGGTCAGCTTCGATTCCCGCCAAACGAAGGGACTCGACGCCTTTGCCGTTTGGCATGAGCTGTGTCGCCCCGCGTTTGAGATCACCGCGCTTCAGCCCAACCAGCCCTTTCACGCAGCGTTTCAATTCTACAGTGTCCATGGCCTTGTCTTTAACCGGACCTCCTACGCGGCCACCCGATATCAGCGAACACGGCAGCACATTGGTTCGGATGAGCGCGACCATTTGATTGTACATCTCCTCTTAAAAGGGCGCGAAAACATCGATGTCATTGGCGGAGCAAATGGCTTCATGGCACCAGACCGCGTGGTCCTGCGCGACTGGGCTCATCCGTTTACTAGCGAATCGACCGCAGCTGAGCAAATCAGCGTGATGATTCCGCGCCATCTCGTCACGGCCAGCGACATCACGTACGAAAGCCACCCTATCCTCTCCTGGTCACTGGATTCGCTTCCTGGTCGCCTGCTCGGCACCGCTATCACGCAAATCTGGGAAAGCTTACCAAATCTGGAAAGCGCCGAAGCCCCAGCCATTGCTTCGGGCTTTCTTGGCCTTCTCAATGGCCTCGTTGCCGACGAACTAAACAATACCAGCCAGCAAATTCTCCACAAGCCGGTGACTGTTCAGGCGATGAAGACTTACCTCCTGCG
>CAWUJC010000236.1:0-5111 GCA_963922355.1 uncultured bacterium
GGAATCCGCTTCGTAGGTTTTGTCCTGGAAGGTCTCGGCCAAAACAGAATGCCAGTGATATCGGAAACGTGGTTGAGCCAGTGACCAGAGCGCGCGTTCCAGACCAGAATCGGCGAGGCGTTGGGGCGAGCCTGGCCCAACTCGTCTCGGGACTAAGCTGGCCAAGGGAGAGAAGGTCGCCACCGGGCAATCCATCCTCTCCAGACTTGTGTCCAGTTCGTCGACCCCTAAACGAAGATCGACTTCAGCAGATTTTGAGCTGGAAGCAGGGGCCCGCGACAGGCTCATGAGACACACTCCTCAGAGGATTGATCGATTGCTCAGCCCAGCTTAACAATTTCGCTCTCTAAGGCAAATCCCAAGCAAGCGCCCGTTGCTTAGGTTCCACATGTATGTGTTTGGGTTGATCAAAATGTTCGTTTCCTTGGGCCTGAAAGAAGCTGATTTAGGAGGTGCGATTGAGATGCTTCCTGGAGTGGATGGAGATAGCTCTAGCCAGCGCGGTCAGTAGTTGCTAGATAGTAATGACTTGTATTTAAGTGATGGGGGGGAGTTTGTACGGGCTTAGCCTTTTTGGCCTAGGTCTGGGGAGTACCCAAACATCACTTTCTTCTGGCTGCTAAGGCCAGGAGACAAGTTGACCTGATTTCCAAGGAGCAAGCAGTTGTAGGGCTTTTGTGTGCCCAGATAGCTTGGGCCCAGCAATCCAAGAAAGAACACACCAGATTTTCTCGACATGAAAAAGACACCCGTTTTCTTCCTGCTCAGTTTGGTTTTGACCCAAGCAGTAGTCTCGCTAACTCATGCCCAGTCAACCGCCTGGAACAATGCAGGTACGGGAGACTGGACGAATGCTGCGAACTGGAACAGTGGCTTGCCCGCGGCGGGAGTGACGGCGAGGGTCGCGAACGGCGGCACCTCCCAGCTAGACGGGGCTTCTGGTTTGGCTCGACGCGTTATCATAGACGGAGGGAGTACGCTGGAAATTCTCAACGGAGCCGATCTTGTCTCCAGTGACACCTCAAATGCCGCAATTGCGTTCACGAGCTCAGCCACGGTGACAGTCGACAACGCGATCTGGAACATCACGAACACCGGCAGCTCTGAGATCGCTCTTTTAGTGGGTAATGCAGGGACCGGAGGGGTCTTGAATGTTCAGAACGGGGGGGTGGTTTCGGCCAACAGCGGGAGCAAAGCTATTCTTCTTTCCAACGGTGGTGGCATCACCAATACCCTCAATATCGGTAATGGTACCGGGGCCGGTGTGCTCAATGTCAGCCGGGTGGATACAAACGCTGGCAACGGCATCATCAACTTCAATCATAACGAAGCGGACTACCACTTTACCAAGGATGGCACCTTTTCAGGCGATGCCGTTCTCATCACGGACAACAACAGTGTCAACCAGATCGGCACGGGAACGACGACGCTATCGGGAAATAATACCTACAACGGGGGCACGACGGTGACGGGCGGGAAGCTCGTGTTGGGCAACAATAATGCCGCTGGTACGGGCATCATCACGCTGGACGGCGGGGACCTTGGTTTTGGCGACGGCGTGAGCGTCAGTAACAATATTCGATTACAACAGCGCGAAAATTTGGATGTGGCCGCGGGCGAGAGTGCGACCCACACCGGCGTCATCAGTCAGTTCGGAGGCAATCTTGGTTTTAACAAGACAGGTGACGGTAAGCTGACCCTGACGGGGACTAACACGTTTCAGGGCAACCTGTTTATTCAAGACGGCACCCTCGCGGTGGGAAGTAGCGGCAACTTAGGCGCGGGCACCACGATGTCCATGACGGGGTCAACGCTTCAGGCCACGGGAACTTTCACGAATGCACGTGAGACCTCTCTCAACGGATCAGGGACGTTCGACGTGGATAGCGGCCAAACCCTGACCCAAAGCGGAGAAGTTCGTTCCATTGGTGGTTCGGCTTCGTTGATTAAGAATGGGGACGGCACCCTCGTGCTGACGAACAACAGTAACAGCTATAATGGGACGACCCTCAACGGAGGCAAGGTTCAGGTTAGTAACAACGGCCAACTGGGGAGTACGTCGGGTGGCCTAACGTTTGACGGCGGTACGCTGCGTGCCACGGCTGACATGTTTGCCGGGAATAAAATTAATCGGGCCACGACCTTGAACGCAGGAGGAGGCACTATCGAGGTGGATGACGGCGTTTTCATCGAATTCGATGGCATTGTTTCGGGCTCCGGTGAATTGACCAAAACCGGTCTGGGCAACATGCGCCTGGGTGGTGCCAATACCCATAGTGGTGGAACGACAGTGCTTGGGGGAGCGATCACCCTTTTCGATAGCGACGACGGCCTCGGTACAGGCACGCTTACGCTTAATGGCGGTGAGTTGAGCCTCAGTGCGGGCTCTAGTTTTACGACAACCAATGACGTGGAGATCGGTTCGAATGGGGGGACAATTGGAGGCAGCTCGTTTATGGGGGGAACCTACAACTTTACCGGTGCTGTCAGTGGGGATGGTGAGCTTACCATCGATACGGCAAATTCCATTCGTTTTGACGGCACTGGCACCTGGACGGGCGGCACCAGCGTGGAAAGAGGCGTCTTCGAGCAAGGCGCTGCAGATGCGATTACGTCGAATACGGCCATCATGACCAGCGGAACAGGGCGTTTAATCCTTAACCATGACTTAACCGCCTCGGAGCTCAGCGGCACGGGAGGCACGATTTCCATCCGTGACGGGAAGACGCTTACCGTAAATCAGGCCAGCAATACCAGTTATTCGGGCGATATTCAGGAAGGGAGCATGTCGGCAGTGCTGGTTAAAAGCGGCACCGGAACGCTGGAACTGACCAACGCCGCCATCAGCTTCACGGGAGGCACGACGATCAACGGCGGCACCCTTTCCATCGGAGCAACTGGAGCAACGGGCACGGGGACGATCACAGTGTTGGGTTCGACCATTCAGTACGCCGACGGGGTGAATGAGATGAATCCGATTAATCTGCAGGCAGATGTGGACTTGGATGTGGCGGGTGCCGATAGCGCCGAGCAGTCTGGCAACATCAGCGAAGATGCCACTCCGCGCCTGGTCAATAAAACCGGTGGCGGCACGCTGGTCCTGAGCGGTACCAACACCCACTCCGGCGGCACGACGATTTCGGGCGGCACGCTTTCGGTTAGTGCTGATAACAACCTGGGCGATGCTAGCGGCGGTATAACGATGGCTACAAGTGGCGTGACCTTGAACGCAACGGAGTCCTTTGCCACGGCACGAAACATCACGACTATAAACGGTGGTCCGGCTAACATCGACGTCGAGGACGGCAAGACTCTAACGCTCAATGGCGTTTTCGGTGGTCTGGCCACGTTAACCAAGGTGGACACGGGGACGCTGGTTCTTAATGGTGCTAATACCCATACGGGCGGGACGCGCTTGACGTCTGGTACGCTCGTCTTGAACAACAGTCAGGCCCTAGGCACGGGTAGTAGCCTGATCGTGGATGGAACGGCGAACCCGGTGGTCAGATACGGAGACGGCGTGGCCATTACGAAAACTGTGGTGGTTGCGGCGGCTGGGAATCTCAACCTATCGCTGGACGTGCAGGGGAGTGATTCAGCCACTCAATCTGGCCGGATTGCACAGGTTGGTGCTACGGCTCAGACGATCAACAAGACCGGCACAGGAACCCTCACACTATCCAATAGCGCGAATGATTACACGGGCGGTACGACGATTGATGGCGGCACCTTGGTTATTGGGGCAACGGGCGCAACGGGCACGGGGACGATCACAGTGCTGGGCTCCACTATTCAGTACGCGAATGGCGTCAACGAGATGAATCCCATCGATTTGCAGGCGGACGTGAATCTTGAAGTGCTGGGCACGGATAGCGCCGAGCAGTCCGGCAACATCGGCGAAACGGGCGGCAGCTTTGGCATCACCAAGGTCGGGACGGGCACGTTGAACCTTTCTGGCAACAACACCTACACGGGGCCGACGAATGCAGACGCCGGGTTGTTGCAGATCACGGGCACGACGAACACGGGCGTAGGTAGCCTCTTCACCACCAACGGCGATGTGCTCATTAACGACGACGGTGATTTAACAACCGCCAGCGGCTTCATTGCGGATGCGGCGGGCACGACTTCAACCGTCACCGTGGATGGCGGTGATACCATCTGGACGACGACGGGCCAGCTCTTCGTTGGCGATGACGGTAACGGCACGCTCAACATCACGGATGAAGCGGAGGTATCGGTGGGCGGCAACACCTTTGTCGGCCGCGCGATGGATTCGGTGGGGATGGTGACGGTGGATGCGGCGCAGTTTGATACGACGGGCCAGCTCTTCATTGGCGGAGACGTGAGCACCGGCACGGTGCATCTGTTGAATGGTTCGAGCATGACCAACGCGCAAACGCGGCTGGCCACCAACGCAGGGAGCATGGGCACGCTGCTGGTCGACGACTCCACCCTAGATGCGGGGACGTTGACGGTTTCGCAAAGCGGCGAGGCCCTCATGACTGTGCAAAACGGCAGCATGTTAACCACGGACTCGAACGCGGACTTCGTCGGCCAAGTCGGGATGGGCACGTTGATTGTGGATGATTCGATGGCTAGCTTCGGTGGCGATCTCTTCGTGGGCAACAACACCGGATCAAATGGCTCCATCACCGTGCGCAATGGCTCGACCATGAATGTGACGGGGCAGACTTTCATCGGTGCGGGTACGGGGTCGACCGGTACGGTGACGATTGACAATGCAAACTGGATGAGCTCAGACCGCATCTTCGTCGGCAACCAGGGCAGCGGCACTCTCAATATTGTGAATGGTTCCACGGTGACGAGTGGTGGCCTGAATCCCTTCATTGGGGCCAGTGCCGATGCGACGGGCACCTTGCTGGTCGATGGCGCGGGCACGACCTACACCGTTAGCAACACCGGCGATTTCGCGATGCGCGGCCAGAACAGCAGTATCACGGTTTCGGGGGGCGCCGAGTTGAGCACGCAAGGCCGCGTCTTCCTACTCGCGGACAACGGTACGACAAACAATGTGCTGATCACCGGTGCGGGCTCGAAATGGACGACTGGTAACGAAGTTTCGCTCGGTCACACGGGTACCGATGTGG
>CAWUJC010000237.1:0-5103 GCA_963922355.1 uncultured bacterium
GCCGCCTTCGTGGTGCAGGGGCCGTTGCTGGCTTACCTCGCTGATCTGGCCGTCGTCGGCACGCTAGTGGCCACCGTCGGTGGAATCTTGGCGGGAGCCATGGTGTGGTTCCTCTGGCCCCAGTGGCGGCAGGCGCTCAACCTGCAAATGCTCTGGAGCATGCTGGCAGTGGGAAATCTGGGCATGCTGTTTGGCTGGTGGGCGGATTATGGTTTTGGCCCCTTGGTAGCGAGCGGGACGGTGCATTGCTCGAGCTGCTTGACGGCGAACACGATGGGGCTGGGCCTCGTGAACTGGATGTACGGGCTGATGGTCTTAGCGGGATTCCCGGCGATGGCGTTGGTCCAGACGGATCGCACGCGTGCGATTGGGCCCGGTGCCCGCTGGCGGCATGCGGCCTGGGGGCTGATTGGCATGGTGGCCGGGATGTACGGCGGGATGCCGACCATCGGTTCCCTGACGCTGGCGGACCCTCAGCAGCAATTTTTCCTCCTCTTTAGCGCGATGACGCTGGGCATGCTGGCCGGGATGTTTGCCGCCTGCTTTGCCTGGCAATGGTGGGAAATCTTCCGGCAGCGTGACGCTGTACCCACGTTGCCTGAGGTGGAAAGACGCCCCGCCGAGGTGAAATCTGTGAACCAGGAGGCAACCACATCCGCGAAAGAAGACTCGGCACGGAAGCCCGAGTTGGTGTAGGTTTCGCCCCTTTATGTCGACCACTGCCCCCAGCAAGGAAGAGAGCAAGCGCCCGCTGACCCCAGCCGAGCGCAAGGCCCTCATTTTCCGTCGGCGGCGGGAATCGACCTTTTGGGCCTTGGTGGCGATGCTCGGATCGCTCAAGTTTGCCGTCATCTTGTTGGTGACGATCGCCATCGCGATTGGGGCAGCCACGATCGTGGAGTCCCGCTTTGATACGCCGGTCGCGCAGTACTACATCTATAAGTCTCCGCTCTTTCTCGCCTGGCTCTTTTTGCTGTGCATCAATTTGGCCGCCGCTGCCCTCAGCCGTTGGCCGTGGCAAAAGAAGCATACCGGCTTTGTCATCACCCACGCGGGAATCATTATCCTGCTCATCGGGTCGATGATTGGGATGGTCTGGGGCTTTGAAGCCTACGTGACCCTGCGCGTTGATGGTCCGGCCCGCGATCGTCTGCACGCCGGGGAGTCCGTGCTCAAGTTCCAGAGCGCTCGCGATGGCGGTATCGATCAGATGGACTTTGCGGTGGAGGCCTACCTGCCGACCGAGCAGAAGCCGGTCAAGATTCCGCTGCCAGAATCGGACCTCCAACTAGTGGTGACCGGTTATTCCGAGTCGTTGCGGCAAGAACCAAAACTCCTGGCTTCGGTCGATCCAGCGGCTCCGCCCGGATTTCGTCTCTCCATGCAGAGCAACATGATGGGGCAAGAGTTGCAGTTACCTTTCCTGGTGACGCCGGACGTCAACACGCTCCCACTTTTCACCATGGCGCAGATTGAGGTCTATCCGGAGTTGCCGCCGGTGGAGAGCATCGGCCGACCCACGCCGGTGGATTTCGCTAACCTGAAGCGGGAAGATTCCTTCCGCGAAACCCACGTGGTGTTGGCCAAGCACCCGCGCCAGCCGATCATTGCCTCGGACCTGGATCAGGTCACGGGCTATCGCTTTGAGCTGCGCCCGAATAAGAAAGACAAGCACGGTCAGGAATTGGTCATGATTTCGCCGAACCAAGCCGAGCAGAGTTGGCCGCTGGCAGAGGTGCTGAAGAAGGCGACGCTAACCGCAAACAACAGCCTCCAGGTCTTGGTCTCGGAGTATTGGCCGGACTTTGACATCAGCTCCGGCACACCGGTGAACAAAAGCCAGCAGCCGAACAACCCTGCCGTACGGGTGGACATGTATGGGGCGCTGGCGAATCAGGAGCCGCCCAAGCCGACTCTTCAGTTGGCGCCGATTCGCAACCAGGAAGCTGTTACCTATCGTCTCTTACGCGAGAACAAGGTCATCCAGGAAGGCAATCTGCCCGTGGGCGAGACGCTGACGCCTGTCTGGGCGGACTGGGCGCTGACCCTCAGCGAATTTGAACCGCACGCCGACATGACGGTGGCGCTGCGGGAATCGGCCATCGCGGTCAACCCCTCGGAAGGCGGCGGGGCACCCCGAGCCATGCGTGGCATTCGCGTTCATCTCCTCGGGCCAGATGGCGAGGAAGGCGAGCCGCGTTGGCAGGAGGCGGGCATCACGCGCAGTCTCTTCCTCGGTGGCCGGCAAGTGCTACTTTGGTTTGGGCCGCACATTGTTCCGCTCGACTTTGACGTGAAGCTGGAGTCCTTTGCCGTTCCGCGCGACGAAGGTACGGAGAATCCGGCCGACTTCATCAGCAAGCTGGCCTTCACGGACAAAGCCACGGGCGAAGTTCACCGTGACGAAGCGCACATGAATACCCCAGCGATGTACCCGGGCGGGTTCTGGCGTGCCGTGATGGGCTGGAACTACAAGTTTTCGCAGGCGGGCTGGAACCGCAATGATCTGAACGAATCTTCCCTCCAGGTGCTCTACGATCCGGGTTGGTCGCTGAAGTGGATTGGCTCATCGCTGATCTGCTTGGGCATCTTCATGCTCTTCTACATGAAGGGCTACGGGCGTGAACCGGGCAACCCGAAGGAAGCGGCGCCTTCCTCCTCCAAGTCATGAAGCTGATCCTTTCGATTCTCTCCCTTTCTTTGCTGAGTACATGGGTGCCTCTGCAGGCTGCCGGACCGCTCACTCATCCCGAGTTTGAAATCAACGAAGACGTGCTGGCGACGCTGGCCGTTCAGGATCAGGGCCGCAAAAAGCCGATGACCACGTTGACCAGTGAGGCCCTGATGACGATCTACGGCAATTCGGTCTACTACCCGCAGGGGAAGCCGAAGTGGTGGCAGCGGATGACCCGCGACATACCGCCGGAGAATCAAGCCATCCCAGCCAACCGCGTGATGCTCGATATGTGGCTGCGGGCCGACGAATGGCAGGATCGCCCGGTCATCTATCTCGGCCACCGCTTGCTCAAAGAGGAACTGGGCTTGGACCCGATGCGGGAGCACTTCAGCCTCAATGAGCTGAACGGGCTGCCGCGGCTCAGCCAGTTGGTGCGTGAGGCGCAGGTCAAGCGCATGGCCAACGAGCGGGCTGAACTCGAACCGTTGCAGGAGAAGGCCACCTCGCTCAACAACAAGATGGCGGCGCTCTCGCGCTGGCTCTCGGGCGAGGCGGTGGCGATTGTCCCGCACCCCACCAGCCAGACCGGCAAGTGGGCTTCGGTCCAGGAGGCGAGCCAGCTTTATCCCCCCTCGGTGGGCGAACCCGTCTTCCAACAAGCTGCCGCCATGCGCCAGGCCTATCTGGCTGGAGACGAAGCCGGTTTTCACCAAAAGCTGAGCCAACTGGCCGGAACGCTGCGTGCTCTTTCGCCTGAAGTCTATCCGACGCCCGGTCTGATGGCGTCGGAGAAATTCTACCAAGACTTCCACCCGTTTCGCTGGGCCTGGATTTGCTTCCTCTTCGCCCTCATCACCCTGGCGGTGACCACCCGCTGGCACGAGAAGGGCGGCTATCGACTGGCCTGGGCGTTGGTGCTGACGGGCTTTGGCCTGCAGATCACCGGCTTCGTCTATCGTGTGATGATCTCTGGTCGTCCGCCGGTTACCAATATGTACGAGACGGTCATCTGGGTGGCCTTTGGCGTGGTGCTCTTTGCCATGATCTTGGAAGCGATCTACCGCTGCCGCTACTTCCTGCTTGCGGCCTGTCCGGCGGCGGTGCTCTCCCTCATTCTGGCGGACATGCAGCCGACGGTGCTCGACCCGGCAATCCATCCGCTTGTCCCGGTGTTGCGGCACAACACGTGGCTGATCATCCACGTCCTCACCATTGTCTCGAGCTACGCGGCCTTCCTCTTGGCCCTGGCGTTGGCGCATATCTATTTGGTCAAAGACGGCTGGTTCGCGGGTGGCAAGCAGGGACGCAAGGAGCTGAATCTCCTTCACCAGTACGTCTACCGTGCGATTCAAATCGGCGTTCTCTTGCTTGCGGTCGGTACGATCCTCGGTGGCGTTTGGGCGAATTATTCCTGGGGTCGCTTCTGGGGCTGGGACCCCAAGGAAACCTGGGCGTTGGCTGCGTTACTTTGCTATCTGGCTGTGCTGCATGGTCGCTTGGCCGGTTGGTGGGGCGGCTACGGTCTGGCCGTGGGTTCGGTCATCTGCTTCCAAGGGATCGTCATGGCCTGGTACGGGGTGAACTTCATTCTCGGCAAGGGCCTGCACAGTTATGGCTTTGGCACCGGTGGCCAGGAGTACGCTGCCGCCTTTGTCATCGTCGAAGCGATCTTCCTCGGCATTTGCATCTGGCGTCATCAGACCAAGCCGAAAGGCGGGGGCGGGAAGCCTAAGGCAGCGCCGGAATCGGCTTCCGTTTCGGCCTAAGCTTTCTGATACGTCGGGAAGTCGATGTAGCCCTTGTCGGGGTCGAGCGAGTACCAGTCGCTCATCTCGGCATCCGGCGCGAGGGGCCAGCCGTGGGCGTAACGCTGCACCAGGTCTGGGTTGGAAATCCAAGGACGACCAATGGAAACGAGATCGGCGTCGCCTTTGGCCACGGCAGCTTCAGCGGTTTCCTGGGTATAACCACAGTTAGCCATCAGGGTACCGGAAAAGACGGCGCGGAACTCTGCGAGCGACATGGCGTCGCCTAGCTCGTGGAAGCCGAACGCTAGGCCGTCCATGATGTGGAGGTAAGCCAGGTTATGGCCGTCGAGCATCTTCGCCGCGGCGGTGAATTGCTCGCGGTAGTCGGGCGAGCCCATGTCATTAAATGCACCGTTGGGGCTGAGGCGGACGCCGACACGTCCCGGACCCCAGATCTCTGTCACGGCGGTGACGATTTCGTTGAGGAGCCGCGTCCGATTCTCGACCGAGCCGCCGTACTGGTCGGTGCGCTGGTTTGTCTTCGACTGGAGGAACGTGTCGAGGAGGTAGCCGTTGGCGGAATGGATTTCCACGCCGTCCATCCCGGCGGCTTTGGCCCGGGTGGCCGCCTGCACGTAGTCTTCGATTAAGCCAGGGATTTCCTCTGTCTCCAGGGCG
>CAWUJC010000238.1:0-5044 GCA_963922355.1 uncultured bacterium
CAGATTTACGACATCCTCTACGAGGGCAAGCTGGTGAGTGAAGCGATTCGCGCGCTGCTGGAACGCGATCCCAAAGCGGAATAGGGGACAGCCTTCCGGCGGAGTTTTTCCCTTTGACTTTCCGCTCCGGGGCGGAAGGTTAAGCGTCTATGCGTAAGGCGTCTCTCGAGTTTCTCGAACATTTGTTAACGGTGCCGAGCCCCTCCGGCGCGGAAGTGGAAGGCCAGCGAGTCTGGCTTGATTATGTCGGCCAATTTGCTGACGAAGTGCACACCGATTCCTACGGCAATTGCTGGGCGGTGCTCAATCCGGACGGTGCGCCCAAAGTCATGGTGGCCGGCCACGCCGACGAACTGGCCTTCATGGTCACCTACATCGATGACAGTGGCTTCGTCTATTTCCAGCCCGCGGGCGGGCAGGACCCGGCTCTGGCGCGCGGCCAGCGCGTGCTCATCCATGGAGCCAAGGGCATGGTCAAGGGCGTCATCGGGTTGCTCGCCATCCACATGCAGGATCGCACGCAGAAGGCGGAAGCACCCAAGTGGGAGGACCTCTTCATCGACATTGGCGCCACGAGCAAAGCCGACGCGGAAAAGCGCGTGGCGGTGGGTGACTTCATCACGTACTCCGTTGGCGTGGAGCAACTCCACGGCGAAACCTACGTGGCCCGGGCTTGCGATAACCGCATCGGCACCTTTATCGCGGCAGAGACGTTGCGGCTTTGCGCCACGGCGAAGAAAAAGCCCACGGCGTGTGTGATTGCCGCCAGCACCATTCAGGAAGAGAACGGCCTCTACGGCGCAAGCATGGTCGGCTACTCTATCCACCCGGACGTGGCGCTGGTCGTGGATGTCGGCCAAGCCACCGACATCCCACCGGTGAACAAGAAGCGGCACGGTGACGTGAAGCAAGGGCAGGGGGCGATCTTGGCCAAAGGCAGCGTCAATCATCCGGTGGTCGTCCAACGGCTGGAGAAGGTGGCGAAGAAGAACAAGCTGCCGATCCAGTACACCATCGACCCGCGCTATTCCGGCACGGACGCCGATGCCATCTTCCGCCAAAAGGGCGGCATCCCGACGGCGGCGATTGGCGTGCCGAACCGCTACATGCACAGTCCGGTCGAAACGATTCACCTCGGCGACTTGGAAAACACCGCCAAACTGATGGCGGGCTTTGCCCTGGAAACCAAGGCCAAGGACAACTTCCACGTGAAAATCTAGGCAGCGTGAAGCTGGCAGCATGATGCTGCACCCAGTTGGGGACAAGGAAGCAAGACACCACAACGAGAACCACCACAGGAGATCAGAACATGAAAGTCGGCAAATTATTGCACGTTCGCTATCGCGTGAGCGATCTGGAGAAAACCACCCATTTTTACACCGAGGTCTTGGGCCTGACCGAAACCAGTCGCAAGACCTCGCCGCGCGGCTCGACTCTGGTCTTTTTCGCGGCGGAGGATTCCAGCACGGAAATCGAAATCTGCCATTATCCGGATGCCGGCGAAGTGAAGGTGCAGGAAGACCTGACGCACCTCGCTTTTGAGGTCGAGAGCATTGAGGATTTCGCCAAACACAGCGAGCCGCTCGGCTACCCGCTGACCGATGGCCCCCACACTTCCAGCTCGGGCACGACCTTCGCCTTCATCGACGCTCCGGAAGGCTACGAGGTCGAGTTGATCGAGAAAAAGTAGCTTGGATATTGCCAAGCGAAGGTAGGGCGGGCTGTCCCTAGCCCGCCTTTTGTTTCTGGGAAAATCATTTCTGTTCTCATCCCGCGCTTGCCAATTGGGCGGCGCGGGGGGAGATTGACCGAAGAGCAGAGGGACACCATGCAGAAGGAAGTGCACATCTTGCCGTCCATTTTGGCGGCCGACTACGGACACATTGTGGATGAGGTCAAACGCGTCGAGGACGCGGGCGCGACCATCCTGCACGTGGACATCATGGATGGCCACTTCGTCCCGAACTTAAGCTTCGGGCCCGACTTCGTCTCCATGCTGCGCAACAACACCAAGATGCACCTCGACACGCATCTCATGCTCCAGCAGCCCGACCGCTACGCCCGCGCTTTCATCGAGGCGGGCGCCGACACGCTGACCGTCCATCTCGAGGCCTACCACGACGTGAAGCGCACCCTGAAGACGATCCGGGGCATGGGCTGTCGCACCGGCCTCGCGCTCAACCCGCTCACGCTTTTTGAAAACTGCGTCTCTCTGCTCAAGGAAGTGGATCTGCTCCTCTGCATGACGGTCAACCCTGGCTTCGGCGGGCAGCACTTCATCATTGAGGTCCTGGAGAAGGTCCGTCAGGCCCGCGCTTGGCGCGAAGAACACGGGCTCGACTACGACATCGAGGTCGACGGCGGGCTCAACTCCGAGACGGTCGGCCCATCGGTCGCGGGCGGGGCCAATCTGATCGTGGCCGGTTCTTCCGTCTTCGGCGAAAAAGACGCCGGGGCCGCGATCAAGCTCCTCGAAGCTCGCGCTGCGGAAGTCAACGCGGGCGGGTAGCAAGTTGGCTTGATTAATTTGTCTAAGAGTTTCATTTGAAACTCTGATGGTCTTCCAGACGTGACAGGATTAAATCCGTCTGCCATTCTCTTCATCCGTGAGGTGGAGAGTTGTTTTCGTTGCTTATCTTTGGCTGAACGCCTTGGTTCAGCCGCTTGAAGCCCAGTCATTTATCGGACTTGGGAGCCTTCCGGAACAAAGTGCACGATATCAATCCTCCGTACTTGGCGCATCTGAAGACGGTAAGACGATTGTTGGGCAAACGAGAGTACTCGATGCATCGGGAAATGACTATACCGCTGCTTTCCGGTGGGATCCCCATAATGGCATTCGACGTCTTGAAGCTTTAGGTTCGGGCGAACGTTATACCTCCGCCTGGGGCATTAATGCCGATGCAACGATCATCGCAGGTTACAGCGAGAACGACGACGGGGAGAGTCAAGCGGTGTATTGGGATGCACAAGGCAATGTCCACAGTTTAGGCCCGGTGACTAGCGATCCTTCCGAGGTCAGTTTGGCGACTGGAATCACACCAGACGGTAGCGTCATTACGGGGACTTTCGTTAATTCGACAGGCTCAGGCGGCTTTCGCTGGACTGCTGACGCAGGGATGGAACTGCTCTCCCCGGGGCCAAATGGAACGGGTGACTTTAGCGCCTATCCTCAAGTGATTCCTTTCGGGGTGAACCAATCTGGCACGATGACCTATGGTTTTCTCCAGTTAGACGGGGAAACCGTACGCCAACCTTACTACTGGACAGAAGAAACTGGTATTGTACTCCTGGGCGATTTGGATTCCCAACCTGAAACGGCTTGGGGAGCTATCTACGCGAGTTCTGGAGATGGCGTCGTTGATCCTAGCCAAGCAGGTAGCGGAGGCTCGGGCGGTGGAAATGACGGTGGCAGTGGGAACTCAGGTGGTGGAGACGGATCCGACAGCGACGATGACTCGGGAGGTGATGGAAGCGGAACTGGTGGATCTGGCAACGACGGTAGCGGCGACAATTCGGGTGACAGCGGAGACAACCCTGGTGATGCGGGAGGAAGCAGCGGCAACGAGGAGATCGTGCTTAACAACGAGCCGATCGGTCCGGGAACGGGTGCAGTCCTTGTGGGCTACACCTCCAGCGATAATGGTAGAGAAGCCTTCAAGTGGGACGAAGTCAATGGCATGGTCGGGCTTGGCGATTTACCTGGAGGCAGCTTCTCCAGCGATGCCACCGGCATCACGGCAGACGGAACATTTATCGTCGGGTCCTCTGATGTCGGCCTGGACTTCGGTAGTAACCGTCTCCTTAACTTTGATAGGAATTCGATCGCATTTATTTGGGATGAGGCGAATGGCATGCGCCCGCTCAAGGACTATTTGGAAGAGACCTACAACCTCGATCTCAGTGACTGGATTCTGTTTGACGTCAGTTACATGAACTCGGATGGAAGCGTCATCTCTGGTTTCGGCAGCTATCAGGGCGAAATCCAGTCTTATTCCTTTTCCGCCACCACTATCCCGGAGCCTAGCACCGGGGCGCTGATACTCCTCACCGCACTTGGTGCCGCCTGGGCCCGACGCCGCTAGCTAAACCTTCAAGCATCCGAGGAGGTCGCTGACTTTGACGCGTTCTTGGGCCATCGAGTCGCGGTGGCGGAGGGTGACCGTGTCGAGCGTGCCGGCGGCGCAATTTTCAGTGGTGCCATCCGGGCGTGTGACGTCGGTGGCTTCCTTCAAGCCTTCGATCGTCTCGAAGTCGATCGTGACGCAGTAAGGCGTGCCCGCTTCGTCCATGCGGCGGTAGCGGCGGCCGATGGCCCCGGCTTCGTCGTAAAACGTGTTGAGGTAAGGGCGGAGCGTTTCGCGCACGGCTTTAGCCTTCTCGACCAACTCGGGCTTGTTCTTGAGCAGCGGCAGGATGGCCGCCTTGATCGGGGCGACGGACGGGGCAAAGCGCAGCACGGTGCGGGTCTCGGTCTTACCCTTTTCGTTGGTGATTTCCTCTTCCTCGAAGGCTTCGCAAAGCAGGGCGAGGACGGTGCGGTCCACGCCGGCGCTGGGCTCGACCACGTGGGGGACGAGCTTCTCGTTCGAGTCGGGGTCGAAGTACTCCAGGCTCTTACCGGAGTGCTTTTGGTGCTGGGAAAGGTCGTAGTCGGTGCGGTAGGCGATGCCCTCCAGCTCGGAGACGCCGAAGGGGAAGGCGTACTCCAGGTCATAGGTCTTCTTGGAGTAGAAGGCGCGGTCGTCTTCCGGCACGTCGAGGACGCGGATTTTCTCGCGCGGGATGCCGATGCTTTCGTACCAGCTCAGGCGGTCTTCCAGCCACTTCTCAGTCCAGTCGAGCCCGTCTTCCGGGCGGACGAAGAACTCCACTTCCATCTGCTCGAACTCGCGGCTGCGGAAGGTGAACTGACGCGGATTGATCTCGTTGCGGAAGGCCTTGCCGATCTGCGCAATCCCAAAAGGGGGGCGACGGGAGGTGCTGTCGGTCACGTGCTTGAAGTTGGTGAAGATCGCCTGCGCGGTCTCTGGCCGCAGGTAGG
>CAWUJC010000239.1:0-5029 GCA_963922355.1 uncultured bacterium
GGTCGCGGCGTCGCCCGTCTCATTGGCAGCGCTGGCCGGAGCCGGAGTTTTCTCCGCCGCTGGAATTTGCACCATGCCGAGGAGCATGCCGACAAGGTCGAGCTGAGAGAGACCACCGTAAAGCGGCAAAATCATGGGCTGCTGAGCCAGGTAAGTACCATCGTAGGACAGGCCATCTCCCCAACTTTCGAGGTAGTGAGCCATCGGCACTTGCCAATCCGCCGCTTCGGTCGTTTCGTCTTCGTACAGGCTAACGCGGACGACTTTCTTCACCTTCTCCAGCTTCGTGGCGAAGTCGAGATCGGCGGGTGCGTTGTACACGGGGTTGCCGCCCATGATGAAGAGGGTTTCGACTTGGCCGGCATCAATCTTATCGACCAAGGCGCTCAGCTCTTCGTAAGGCGCGTGGTTCGGCTCGGTGTAGGTCACCGTGGAGCCTACGTTGCCGAGGGCGTCGTTGAGGACAGCAACTACAGCATGCACCGCAGCCGGTTGCGTCCGACCCGCCACGAGAAGCGTCTTGCCGCTCGCTTGCTTGGCCAAGTCTTCGGCCATGGGCTTAATCCACTCGGTCAGCTTGCTGTCGCCCGCGCCTTCCAGCTTTTGGAGGTCGGGCAGAGAACCCAGCTTGCCCGCCCCGCCCTTGAGCACCTTGCTCAGTTCCAGGGCCAGGAGATTGGCCACGACCAGCATGTCGCTGGAGCGCACACGTAAGCGATGATCGGCCATCCCGCCCGTCACGGACAGACGGCTTTCCAAAGCATACAGGCGGTTCATCTTGGCGCCCGCTTCCTTGCTTTCCATCCGACGGCGCCCTTCGGCGTAACCGGCCGTGGCGTCCGGGCCGCCTTCCTCGCTGCCGAGGAAATCACTGTCGAGCGAGACGATGACGTCTGCTTTCGCAAAATCCGGCACGGCGTGCAGCTTTTCGCCGTAAACAGCCTCGGTGGCCTTTTCGGCTTCGGCGTCGGAAACTGGCTCGTAGCAGGACCAGAAGGCATTCGGCATGGCCTGTTGGAGAGCTTCTTGCAAGCGCTGGCGGGTCGGCGAGACGCTAACGTGGTTCAAGAAAGCCAAGCCACGGCCCTTGTTGCCCGTGTAAACCCGCTTGAGCTGCTTGAGCTCAGTGTAGAATTCCTGGATATCGACAATCTCGCCCCACGGTTCGGCCATGGGCAGATTGGTCATATCCCCCTGCGGCTCTTCCGGTTCTGCGGTTACTTTGTCGTTGGCGGTCCGACGCTTGTAGAAGCGGGAGCGCTCCGGATCGTAGAGGTCAAGAATGCTGGCCTGCAGAAGCGAATCTGACCCGCCGTTAGAGCCGGGGAAATACTTGTTGCCGTCCAGGTGGATTGGACGACCATCCACGCACGTAGCGAGCACGGGCTGCGCACCATAGCTGCGCGGCATGCTGGTGATGTACTGCATCGTCTCGCCCGGGACGACCCATTCTGGGCTCTTGGTGTAAGGGACGATGTAGGCTTCCGGTCGGCGACAACCCGCCATGCCCAAACCGGCCAACGCCATGCTCGCGCCCATAATCTTGAGGAAATGACGACGAGAGTGGCCATCCGTCACGAGCGTATCGCCGGCCGGGAACTCGCGCTCCAGCCATTGCTTGAACTCGGGCTTGTCCGCTAACTCATTGAGGCTGCGCCAGTAACGGCGGCCTGTCTCAAGTTCCGGAGGATGTTCAAAGCGGCGTTTCATGAGATAAATCGTTCAGTCTTAACGGTGGCAGCCGGCGCAATCCAGCGGCGGATGCACGTTCCATTCTTCCACCAAAATTTCGCCGATCTGCTGTTGCGTCATACCGGCAAAGCGGGAGCCCTCGGGTTCGTCTTCAGGCTTCCAGTCCAAATTATAGACCTGATTGATCGGGCGGATGTTATCTTCCGGATTGCGGTGGCAATCCAGGCACCAGCCCATGCTGAGGGACTCGGCGTGATAGACGACGGGCATCTCGTTCACCTGACCATGGCAGCTAACGCAGCTGATACCGCGATTCACGTGCGCCGAGTGGTTAAAGTAGGCGTAGTCCGGCAGTTTGTGGACGCGAACCCAGCGAATCGGCTCGGCCTCGTCGTGGACCTGCATCTTGTCTGTATCCCAGCTCTGGACGATCTGCGCGACCTTCGGGCTATTGGCCGCCACTCCACCCGGGCGGTGACAGTTGGTACAGGTTTGCGTAGTCGGAACGTTGGAGTGCGCCGCCTGATCGACATAACTGTGACAATAGCGGCAGTCCATCCCGAGCTGCCCGACGTGGATTTCGTGGGAAAATTCGATCGGCTGGGTGGGCATGTAGCCGACGCGCGTGTATTTCGGCGTCCAGGTGTACCAGATCCAAGCCACGACCAAGGCCCCTAAGATCATCAGACAGAACGCTACCTTGAGCGGAAACCAATTGGCAGAGCGCGGGAAAATGTTAGCCATGAAGGTATGTAGAAAGTCTCGTTCTTAGGAATGGGAAAAGACCGCCAAATCCATCATTAGCGGTCGGTTAGCTCCCTTTGCCGGTAGTTTGCACTACCCTCCAAGAACGCGTTGATAGCAAAGCAATTTGAGAGCGGCAACTGAATTTGTGAATTTTTTCACAAGCTTCTCCAAGTTTTTTGCAACGTGGCACTTGACATTCCTAAAATCTGCGTAAGTTACTGTACGAGGGGATTTTGCAATCATTATATTTTCTAATTCGATTGCCGACTCTTATAAGAATCAAATCCTATCTCCTCAGGATTCCAGGTTGAAGATTTTTTGAATTAGAAATGATTTTTTTTCGTTTTGTCATCTAATCGGCATAAGTTTGTGAAAAATAGCTGCGTTTTTCACAAAATGTGGCATTTTCTACGCTTCTGTAACGTCTAATCCACGTAGACAGAACTCCCCCTCCTTCATGACCACTGACGTTGCCCGCACGACCATCCCTCGCAAAAGTATCTATCGGCTTTCGCTCTATTCGCGTTGCCTGCAGCGCTTACGGGGGAATGACGTGGCCACCGTTTCCAGCGAGACCCTGGCAAAAGCAGCCGGCGTTAAACCCGCCCAGCTACGAAAGGATCTCACCCACTTGGGAAACATTGGGCGTCGCGGCCTTGGCTACCCGGTAGCCGACCTGGAAGCACGAATTAACAGCGTAATGGGGACCAACCGCTTAATGCCTGTGGTTCTCATTGGAGCCGGCAACCTGGGGACGGCCCTCTTAACCTACCAAGGATTCGCCAAAGAAGGTTTTGAGATCACTGCTGCCTTCGATGCCGATGCGTCTCGCCACCGGCCCGGCAACGCCGAGGAGCTGCAAATCCCCATCATGAGTATGGAGGCCCTGCCAAAGTACATCCGTAAGCAGCGGGTGAAAATGGCCATCCTGGCGGTTCCGGGCGAAGCGGCACAAACGGTCGCCAATCGTTTGGTCGACTATGGCATCCAAGGTATCCTGAATTTCTCCCCTTCCCTCCTTCAATTACCCGACAACGTCATGGCCAATAACGTGAATCTGGCCATTGAGCTGGAGAACTTGGCTTACTTCGTGCGAAGTTAGCCGATCGGTCGAGTGGCGAGTCCATTGCCTCTTCGGCCCGGACGTGTTAAAGGGAATAAAGAGTCGTTATGGCGGAGGAGCAGGAGCAAGTACCAGATTTGAACGAAGTCGCACGTTGGCTCGCCAATTTTTATGACGAGCTCCGTGGCATCCGCTCCCTCACCGCCGCTCCGGTTAACTATTCCATCGATGCCGACGCGCTGCGTCCGTGGTTGGAGCATCGAGACAATCGCCGGCAGACCATGCAGAATCAACTGGCTTGGTTCCGCAAGCTGATGATCGAAGAGTTCAACGCCAGCCAGTACATCCCGGAAGTCTTGGAGCAGGATCCGCTGCACCCGGAAAACGCGATGATGCGCTTCAAGGAAAGCGACGAACCGTTGGAGCAGCGCCTGAACCAAATGGAGCAAGCCTTTACCGGCTCCTTTGACATCGTCCTCGGTCTGATTGAAGAAGTCATGGGTAAGTTTGACTTCGACCAACAAGTCATTGCCAAAGCGGCGGAAAGCGCCCGGCTCGGCAACTACGCTCACGCCACCGATGTAATGGGTAGCGCCAGCCGCCTGTTTAAGAACGTCGCTTACTGGCAACCCGATCGCCAAGCCAGCAAAATGGCCAGCACGCTGAACAGCATCGAGAAAGACTTCAAAGCGCGCCAAGCCAAGGTCGAGCAATTGACCGCAGGTCTGGAAGAGAACAAACAACTTCGCACCGGCCAAGCCCTCAACGAAGCCCGCCAGTTGATCAGTGAAGCCTCCAGCGAACTTTTCCGCGCCCGCAAGGCATTCCCCGATGCCTCGGCCGATTCGCCCTTCGCCACCAACTTGGCGGCACTGGAAGCAAAAATTATTGCTTGGCAGGGCGAGCAAGCCGCTCGTTTAGATAAGGCGGACAAAAGCACCCAGAGCTTCAAGAAGCGGATGATCACGCTCGGCATCGTTGCCGGCGTCGTTCTCGTCCTGGCTCTGGTCGCCTTCCTTTGGTCGCGCACCGGCTATCGGGTTGTGAGTCCGGACGGTAAGGTGTTTGCCGCGAGCTTCTGCCTTCCCGGCACCTACACCGAGACGTTCGAGGTGGCGGGCTTCCAACCCTACACCGCTAAGATTCCTGTCTCTTTTGGCTTTTACAACGACATGGGGCAAATCAGCCCCAAGCAGCTCAAGCCCTTTACGAACACCTTAAACTTAAGTGCTCAGCCCGCCGGTGCTGCCTACAAACTGGAAGGCCAAGGTGATAACTTGGGCATCCTCAAAGAAGGTGAGCTGCCCGCCACCCTCAAGG
This sequence comes from uncultured bacterium, assembly GCA_963922355.1. GTDB lineage: Bacteria > Verrucomicrobiota > Verrucomicrobiia > Methylacidiphilales > UBA1321 > CAWUJC01. The sequence continues at coordinate 4,823 of CAWUJC010000239.1, forward strand.
AACTTCCGGTCGGGGACTACAAGGTCAGTTTGACCTTAGGCGACCATCAGGAAAGCCACCCCTTGGCCATCAAGAAAGGCGAGCCGATGACGCAGGACTACGTTTTGCAGGCCGGCAATCTTGAACTCACCACCGAGCCGGAGGGCGCAGAAGCTTCCCTCGATGGCGAGCCCGTCGGTAAGTCTCCACTCAAGCTCTCCGGCCTTG
>CAWUJC010000240.1:0-5021 GCA_963922355.1 uncultured bacterium
TCACCTCCAGCAAGTACAAGTCCGGCGGGGCCAAGCTGCCCGAGCTGCGGGCGCACCACTTGGCGCACGAGGGCAAGGGGCAGGCCTTGCGCGTGGGAGCGCAGGAGGCATCCGGCCAGTACGTCATCTTCTTTGATGCCGACCTCGATCTTCCGCCGGAGCAGATCCTTTTCTTCGTGGCGATGCAGCGCGCTCATCAGGCCGATGCGGTCATCGGCAGCAAGATGCACCCAGACAGCACGGTGAATTATCCGCTGCGCCGCCGTCTCTACAGTTGGGGCTATTATCAACTCACCAAGTTACTTTTTCACTTGCCGGTCCGCGATACACAGACAGGTCTTAAACTCGTCCGCCGCGATCTCTTGCTGCAGGCGCTGGAAGGCACCGAGCTGAAGGGTTTTGCCATGGACTTGGAATTACTGGTCCGGCTGGTGCAGTTGCAAGCCCACATGGTGGAAGCCCCAGTCGTCGTGCGCTACAAAGCCAAGTTCGGCGGCATCGGCATGGGGACGGTGGGAGAGATTCTGGGCGAAACGCTTTCCGTGTGGAAACGAACGCGCCGCTAACATGATTCTAGGGTTCTCTTTCTTCCCGAGCTGTTCTAGCGTGGCGATATGGTGACGCCGTATTCGAGCCAGCAGACGGCCCCTCCGGTCTGCCCGGAGTCCCTCACTTTCTCGCCGTCCATCACCATCCCGTTGACCCATGCCTGCGCTTGGCGTTGTCGTTACTGCGGTTATCGCGATGCGGCGGCAGGGCTGATCACTGAGGCTGAAATCGAGCGGCTATTGCAAGAGGGCCAGAGATCCGGGGCGACGGAGGTCCTCGTCATCTCGGGCGAAAACCCCGAGCAACTTCCCCGCATTCGCCGCGAGTTAGCTGAGCGCGGTGATGCCACGTTCTTAGATTTTGCGGTGCGGGTGTGCGAGCGTATCCTCGACGCTGGCTTGCTGCCGCACGCCAACTTGGGCGCCCTGGACGAAGCGGCCTACCGTCGCTTGCGGCCGGTCAATGCCTCTATGGGTTTGATGTTAGAGAACGTCGATGAGGCCTTCAACCGACGTGTCGCTCCGCAAAAGACGGCAGCGGGTCGTTTGGCCTCCATTGCAGCAGCGGGACGCGCCAAAATCCCTTTTACAAGTGGCTTGCTCATTGGCTTGGGCGAGAGCCAGGACTCGCGCTTGGCTTCGCTGCAAGCTCTGGCGGAGTTGCAGGCCAAGTATGGCCACCTCCAGGAAATCATCATCCAAAACTACGTGCCGAACGAAGGGTCGGCTTGGCCGGCTGCTGGCCTGCCGACTTTGGAAGAGTACCTGGAGCTGATCTCCTTTTGGCGGGAAGCCGCCCCTGGGGTGGCGGTGCAGGTGCCGCCCAATTTGAATCCGCATTGGGCGCAGTTGCTTCCCTACCTCGATGATTTGGGCGGGATCAGTGACGAGGGGGATGTGGTCAACCCGCTCAACCGTTGGGCCAAACGGCGGGAGTACGCTGCCGCAGCGCGTTCCGTTGGGCGGCGACTGGTGGAGCGCCTGCCTGTGTACCGCCAATTTTTGCATCCGGATTGGATGGAAGGTCGCGCTTTGGAGCGGGCGCAAGAGCTGGCCGCCGTGCCCGAGACGGTCCGCTTGGCAGCGGCTGAAGCTACTGTCTCGCCGGATATCTGGCGTTGGCCGTTGGAGCGCTTGCGGGAAGAAGCTGCCGCTCTCAATGCTCGCCTGCACGGCGATACGGTCACCTATGTGGTGAACCGCAACGCTAACTTCACCAATGTCTGCAACGTCGGCTGCCATTTCTGCGGCTTTCAACGCAAAGCTTCGGACGCCGATGCCTACCGCCGTTCGCCGGAGGAAGTCGTGGCACGTTTGGCGGAGACGCCTCACGTCACGGAGGTTTGCCTCCAGGGCGGGATTGATCCGACCTATGGGTTTGAAGATTACGTCGCCTTGGTGCAGGCGATCAAAGCTTGGAAACCTGACTTGCACCTGCATGCCTTTTCACCCATGGAAGTTCACTCTTTGCGGCGGAAGTCCGGGTGGCTCTTAGAGCGTGTGTTGGAGGAACTCCGCGCGGCGGGGGTGGATAGCATCCCTGGTACGGCGGCGGAGATTTTGGACGATGAGGTTCGGCGGGAAATTTCCTCGCTGAAGTTACGGGCCGGGGAGTGGATGGAGATTATCCGCACCGCCCATCGGCTGGGCCTGCGCTCCACCGCCACCGTGATGTATGGCCACCTGGAGACCTGGGACCAGCTTCGTGCGCATCTAGAAACCTTGAAGCACATCCAGGAAGAGACCGGGGGGTTCACGGAATTCATTCCGTTGGCTTTTGTGCCCTATCAAAACCGTTTAGGTCTGCGCCTTCAGCCCAACGCTGAGGAGGTGGAGGAGAAGACCGCGCGACTGTATCCGCTCGCTCGCTTATTTTTTGGCGAATTGATTCCGCATCTGCAGACCAGTTGGGTCAAACTTGGTTCCGAAGGAGCGGCCGAACAATTGCACTACGGCTGCGATGACTTCGGCGGCACGCTTTACGAGGAATCCATTACGGCTGCTTCAGGAGGCTGCCACGGTCAGCGCATGGAGCCAGAGGAAATCGAGGCTGCAATTCGAGCGGCGGGTAAACAGCCACGTCAACGCCGGACAATCTACTAGTCGGTGTCGAAGTGACGTCCTAGGACTTCTTGCGGCATGTTGGGAATGGGGTAACCGGTCTGGTCGTAAATTTTTTCGACAATTTCCAAGGCGGCCTTCGCTTCGGCTAAACCGGGGTTGGGCTGCCGTTGCCGCTCAATATCGCGTAGGAACGAGGTGGTGTCGTCCGCCCAGGAGGTGTTGGCGTCCGGGTATTCGTAGGTGATGGTTTCCGGCGGGGCGTCACCGGGTTGCAGGGCGTGGAAGGAGAGGCGCTCGGGGCCATAGTTCCCGTAGTAACCTTCGATCTGGATTTTGCCTTTCTGGCCGAAAATCTCGAAGGAGAAGCGGTCTTTCCATTCCGTGCTGGAGGCGTGAAGCCAGGCGATCTGGCCCTTGCTGTTGCGCAACTCGACGAAGGCATTGTCTTCCACCGGGGTTTGCCAGTAGAGGTTAGCCATGGTGCCGCGGATGGAATTGAAGCGGGGGAGGAACCAGTTGGCCAAATCAACGAGATGGATGCCTTCGTCCATCAACTGACCTCCGGTGCATTGGCGCAAGTTAGTCCGCCAGGAGCGGTCGAAGCCCATCGGGCGGGCCGTGCCGAAGCAGCCCCGGAGGCAGAGCAACCCGCCGAGTTGACCGTCTTCCACGAGTTCCCGGGCTTTGACCAGCGCTCGGCGAGAGCGGTGGTGGAACCCAACTCGGACGGCGAGATCGTGTGCGGCGGCGGCTTTTTCGATGGCTTCAAGTTGCGAGAAGCTGGCGGCTCCGGGCGTTTCGAGCAAGACGTGCTTGCGGTCTTTGAGAGCGCCCAACGCGATGTCGCCCAAAGAGCGGTGCACGGTTGAAATAATGACGGCGTTCACCTTCGGATGATGAATGGCGTCTTCGATCGATTCCGTCGCCTTGCCTTCGCCCACGCGCTGAATGAGCGCCTCACTGCGGGAGTGGTTCAGGTCAAAAGCAGTGACGAGGTGGCCAGGAGGGAGGGCGGCAGCCCGCTGGAGGCCCGCTTCCCCTGCGCCGATGATGGCAACGCCGATTGGTTTATGCGGACTCATTGATGCGTGTAAGAGTAGGCAAATAGCATGCCAAGAAAAAGCCTCTAGTTGGAACCCGGAAGTAATTCGCGGAGCAGGCTGCGCTTGCGCGGTGTCGGGGCAACGGCCGGGGCGGGAATGGGGTTGATGGGGGCACCTCGCAGGGGCTGCACTTTGCTGACGGGAGCCGGCATCTTGTCGTAGGGATCGCCCAAGGCCCAGTGGTTTTCACGCAGCCATTGGATGGTTTCGTAGATGGAATCCTGCGCGCTGCTGTAGGGAATCCAACCGGCCCGTTGCAGGCGGGTGGTATCAAGCTGGATGGCCTGTTCCAGGTACTCGTTCGTGGTTTCACCTGAGGCCATTTTAACGGCAGGAACGAGACCTTGCGGGCGGCAGACACAACGGATGATGTCGCTGATACGGCTGACCTCGGTGAGGCCAACGTTAAAGATTTCCACTTCGGCCGGATTAGTCTGATTGGCGTGGCGGCGCAGCACGTGGATGGCCGCGTCGACAAAATCGGTCACATGGACGAAACTGTAACGCTGGGCACCGGGAAGTGGGATTTGCAATTCATCGGGGTTGAGGACGAGGAGCCGGTAGATATCGCCGACCAGGTTGTGGATCGAGCGAGGCCCAAGCACGCTGGCTGGGCGCAGGATGGAGGCCTGAAGCTGGAAGTTTCTCGCGTAGGTGTGGATGGCTGCTTCGGCCGAGAGCTTGGAAGCGCCGAAGAGGGAATCCACCTTTGGAAATGGGGTGGACTCACTGACGGGCTCGGCCGGACGGGAACCGTACACTGCGGAGGAGGAGGTAAAGAGCAAGCGTGAGACCCCGACGGCCACCATGGCTTGCAAAACGTTAATTGTGCCCAAAGTGTTCTCTTGGAAGTCCAGTGCTGGGTCTTCAAGATTCAGTTCGGAGCTACCGTTGCCTGCCAAGTGAAAGACCAGATCGCAACCGGTCATGGCGGAAGTCAGCAGGTTGGTGTCCTGGACGTCGCCTTGCACCATGGTGAAGTTTTCGTGCAGCCAGACGGGTTTCAGAAACTGCTTGGTCCCTTCGGAAAAGTCATCGTACCCGACAACCTGGTAATTCTGCTGCAATAGTCGCTCGACCACATGGCTTCCAATGAAGCCCGCCGCGCCTGTCACGAAGACGCGCTGCACGTGGGGAATGGGTCGGACGGTAGCCTCTCGGACGCGCATGGTAGTTTAGGAGTCTAAGAAATTATTTTCCCACGTATCGAAGTAAAAACAAGCTCAATGCAGTGACGACTGGCGAATCAGGCCACTGGTGAAACTGACCATGGAATCGTCGGCGGGTTCGAACCATTGCTCGTAGT
>CAWUJC010000241.1:0-5016 GCA_963922355.1 uncultured bacterium
GCTTCCGGAGATTCGGCTTTCTCTCCCGCAAGCTCCTTGATCGCATGGAGGAAGATACCGATTGGCTCGCGGATGATGCAGGCGGTGAGAATGAGGACAACGAGGGAATCTGCAATGGGGACGATGACGTCAAGTGCGGTGCCTTCCAAAAAGCTGACCAAGATAAGCGCCCCGCCGGCTCCGGCGCTGATCATACCGTCAATGAAGGCGGCGTGGGATTCAGTCTTGAGGATTTCGCTTTTGCCGCCGGTGCGCTTCCAGTTGCGGGGTTGCCACCAGGAGAGGGTGAAGCAGATCGTCACCACCACGACGGTGTAGATGATGATGGGGCCGAAGACGAGGCGCTCTACCTCCTCTCCCGAAAGATAGGCCGCGATTTTGGCCAAGGAGAGGATCACCGCAAAGACGAGGATGCCGAGCAGAACGAGCGAACGAAAGGTCACGTAAAGGGATTCGAGCGCATCGTAGCCCCACGGATAGCGGGTGTCTGGTGGGCGGTTGACGAGCGTGGCGACTCGAGCGGCAATCAGGGCCGCGCCAAAATTAACGGCGGAGTACAGGCCATCGACGAGGAGGGCCAGCGAGTGGGAATAGTAGGCGGCGGCGATCCCGGCCAGCGCCATGAAGAGGTTGCCCCATTTGCTCACTTGGAGCGAGTTGCGCTCAATGGCGGCAGATTCAGCAGACATGCGGGGCAGGGTGCTTAGGCCAGGGAATCTTCAGCGGGGGGCGGAAGCTGGCCTTCGTCCGGATGGTTTTCCCAAGCCTCGGCCATGAGTGTGAGCGCATAGGTCGGGGTCGCCGTTTCGGGTTCTTCATCGGCGCGGATAAAGAGGTGCAAAGGGTGGAGCGAATGCAGGTGTGCAAAGTCATCACGCAGCCACAGAATGACGGCGGGCGTATCCACCGCGGCGGCTAGCTGGCCGATCGCGTAGTTGGGCGAGAAGACGACGCGGGCGGCTTCCAGGACGGCGGCGAGTTGCTCGGGATCGCGGGTCGGGATTTTCCTTACGGGGGCGAAGGTCTTGACGTCCCGCGTGAGTTTCCGGGCGACGTCGAGGTCCTGATCCTGGTAGGTGATGGCGACCGGTACGCGGCGATCTCCAGCCAGCCCGGCGATGAAATCCGCATACTGTTGGTAGTCCCAGTTGCCGCGTCCGTCGCTCGAGATGTCGACCACCACGTAGGGGATCGGTTGATGAGATTCGCCAATGGGTTGGGTCAAATCTCCCGTGAGCGTTTTGGCGTTGTAGCGGGCGTCCTGCCCGGTTTGGATGTCGAAACGTAGGAGGGAACTCGTCGGTTGTTCGAGCGGTTCCGCCAGGCGCAATAAAGCGTCGCATTCGTGTTCACGCTGCCCGATGCTGGCCATGTTGTGGGTATAGTAAAAGGGCGTGTGCATGAGTGGCGTGGGCTCGACCCCGATGCGGACCGGGGCATTGGTCAGCCGGACGAGGCGGGCGAGCCATCGGTCGTAAGTGCTGCTGGCCGCAATCGCGGCGTCGTAGCCCTGGAGTTTGCGCGCGGCGAGGAAGAAGCGCCGTAAGTACCAGCCGTGAGCTTGAATCGGGATGACCTCGTTGATGGCCGGGCAGATTCGGGCGACGTCGCGCCCGTTTTCTTCGGTTGCCATCGTGATCTGGGCTTGCGGCCAGTTCTCCCGTAGGGACCAAATAAGGGGGAGAGAGGTGAGGATTTTTCCCATGCCGCCCAAGCGGATGACAAGGACGCGCTCCAACTTGTCCGTCCCGGGTAAGTACTCACGCCGGGGCGATCCCGCTAAGCGCGAGATGACCGTTTGGCTGGCGTGGCGCCAAGGGCGGGGGAGCTTCAACACGTCTTCAAGATAACTCCAAAACCCCCCCTGGGGAGGCTAAAATCAAAGGTCGATTAACTTCTTGAGGAGAGAGAGGGCGGCGGCGGGCGTTGCTTTCTCGGGGGCTTGATCAGCACGGAGAATTTCGGCCTGGTCATTCAGCGGGCGCCATTTTTCGTAAGGCCCCTGCCACCAAAGGACTAAGGTAGGTTGTTGCAGGGCTGCCGCTAAGTGACTCACGCCACCTTCGGGCGTGACGACGGCGCAGGCACCAGCAAGCAAGGCGGCGAGTTCTTCCGTATCCGTACAGGCCAGAGGCTGGACCGATTCCCCGTCAGACAGCGCTTCGGCCCGGGCTTGGTCTTGGGGCGCAAAGGCGAGGGCGACAGCCATGTTCGTTTGTTTGGTCAGTTGGGCCAAGAAAGCGGCGTATTCATAGTCGGTCCACAATTGCGGGCTGGTGCTGGAAAGATTAAGCACCAGGTAAGGGAGATCGGCGCCAAACAATTGCGCGACACGTTGCCGCATCGTGGCGCTTATTTTTTTATCCGGGGCTAGTGATAACTTGGGCGAAGGCGGACACGGCACGCCAAGCGGATCGAGCAAGCGGAGCAGGGTCTCCACTTGGTGTTCGTGCGGTTGCCCTGGCACCGGAACGTACGGTTCGGCGAAGTGAGTGAAGTGGCCAGAAGGCCCCTCCGGATCCTCGAAGCCGATACGCACCGGCGCGTTCGCCATCCGGACCAGGCGGCTCAGCCAGCCGTTGTAGCCGCCCTTGGCCGCGATCACCACGTCGTAGTCACGCAGGTTCTGCCAAGCAAAGAAGACGTAGCGCCGCCAGCGGGAACCCGCGCCGGTCAGGGGGATGACGTGGTCAATGGCCGGGCACATTCGCGCAACAGGGAGACCGGCGGCTTCGGTTGCCACGTCGAGGGTGGCTTCTGGCCAATGTTCGCGCAGCGCCCAGATGAGGGGGAGGGTGCTGATCATGTCGCCCATGCGATTGAGCCGGACGATGAGGAGGCGCTCGGGTGCTCCTTGGCCGAGGCGGAAGCTCCGCTGGGGCGTCCCGGCCCACCAGCTTAGCCAACTCATGAAAGAATGGCCTCCAATTCGCGCTGCACGTCTTCGATGGTAATCAGGTCCATCGCCGGGTGGACGGTATGCTTGGGGACGTTTTGGAGTTTGGGGTCTTGCGGGTCGAGCGGGTGGAAAAGCGCCTTGGCGTGCGGCGACCACGGACCCCAGTCGATGGGATTGGTGGCACCAAAAAGGGCGACCTGTGGAGTGTCGACGGCCGCGGCCATGTGCATCGGGGCGCTGTCGATTCCGACAAAGGCGTCCGCCGTGTGGATCAAGGCGCCGAGCTGGCCCAGGTGAATCGTCCCGGGTACCATGACGGGGCGGGTCTGGGCTTGGTCTTCGATCGCTTGGGCGTAGGCGATTTCCTGAGTGTCTGGGCTGGAGGTGAGGATGACGCGAGCCCCACGTTCTCGCTGCAGCCAATCGAGGACGGCGGCCATCCGCTCGGCGTGCCAGCACTTGGACATCCAGCGCGAGACGGGATGCATCACCACAATTTTTTCCGCCCGGTGGGGGCGCAGAAAAGTCTCGGCCCACTCTTGGTCTTCGTTGCTGGGACGGAGAACAAGCGGATGCCGCTCCATCGTGTCTTCCGGGGTGATGACGTCAGCAGGTTCGCCTTTGCCTTTAAGCCCGGCGGGGGTGCCCTGGCCGAGTTGGCGGACCAGCCAAATGTCTTTCAAGACTTGGTGAGTCTGATTGCGGTGAATCTGGCACCACGGTTCCGGGTAGAGGTGGGTAAGGAGGCGGCGTTGCCAGTCCCCGGGCTCCCATTTGTGATAGAGCTGCGCGGCGCGAATTTTAGCTCCCCCCAGCCAAGAGCACCAGATGGCGCGTTCGTTGGCGCCAAAGTCGAGGGTTAGATCGAACTTCTGTTTGCGAATGCGCCGGAGCAAGCCGAGTTCCTGTTTCAGCCGGGCGAGGGTACCGTCTTTTTTAACGAGGTGTTCGGCCGCGATGACTTCGTCCACGTCAGGATTGTTCGCCAGCATGGGCGCAGCAAAGGCGTGCACCACGGCGGTCAGGCGCGCCTGAGGGAAGCGCCGCTTCAGCTCGCGAAGGGCAGGCGTCATCAGCAGCACATCGCCGATGTGCTTGAACTTGAAGACGCCAATGCGTTGGACTTGATCGAATTCCATTGCGGGTAAAGCCCATCATGATAGGTGTTAGGCTTCATGCGGCAATGGCGGATTATCCATAGCGAGAGCTCAGTGGGCTGGGGTGGACAGGAGCACCGGGTCTTTCTGGAGCTGGACTGGATGCAGCGGCACGGGCACGAGGTCCGGCTGCTGGCGCCGTCTCACGCGGAAATTTACCGTCGCTGCCAAGCGGCGGGGATTCCCGTTCAGGCGGTTTCCTTTAAACGGGGTAAGATGGTTTTCGAGGTAGCGAAGCTGGTGCGAGCCTTCCGGGGCGGGCAGGTCGACGTGGTCAATACGCACAGCTCCCGCGATGCCTGGACGGCCGGGCTGGCGGCACGTTTAGCGGGCGTGCCGCTCGTCATGCGGAGTCGCCATATTGAGGTGGACTATAAGAACGCCCTGCTCACGCGGATGAACTTTGAGCTTCTCCATGACTATGTGCTGACCACTAGTACGGCGATCTCCCGCCGTTTGGTGAAGGAAGTGGGGCTGGACCCGCGTCGGGTGGAATGCCTCCCCACCGGGGTTGATCTGAAACGGTTCACGCCGGAAAAGTATCAAGCCGGGAAGGTGCAGCAAGAGCTGGGGCTTCCGCCCGAGACGCCACTCGTCGGCATGGTTTCGGTGATTCGGAGTTGGAAAGGGCACTTGGTTTTCCTCGCCGCAGCCAAGCGCCTGATAGAAGCGGGCTGTCCCGCGCACTTCACCATGACCGGTGGCGAGATGGGGCGCGATTGGTTGCTCCGCCATATCCAGGAAATGGGACTGGAGGAACGCTGCCACTACATCGGCTTTCGCGAAGATGTGCCGGAGGTATTGGCCTCGCTGACGGCCTTAGTTCTTCCGAGCATCGCGCATGAAGGCATCCCGCAGGCGGTGCTGCAAGCCCACGCGATGGCCCGGCCGGTGGTAGGGAGCCGGATCGGTGGCATCCCGGACATTGTGACCCACGGCGAAACAGGGCTCCTGGCCGAG
>CAWUJC010000242.1:0-5011 GCA_963922355.1 uncultured bacterium
AGACCGCGAGGCCATCTTAAGCATGGCAGGGGCCTACAAAGTCACCTTCACTTTTGAGGAAACCACACCTCTGAAAGAGGGCTATGAATTATACGAACCTTACCAGTCCAAAGCCTACGAGCTCGTCAAAGTTGTGGAAAACAGCGAAGACCGCATCATCCTGCAACACCTGTTGCTGGTGGGGAAGAAAGACAAGCCCCATGTGATCAAGCACTGGGGGCAGATCTGGGAATACGAAGATCCGAACAGCTTGGAATTTAAAGGCCAGAACACTTGGCAACCCGTCCAACATACTCCCGCAGAGACCAAGGGCACCTGGACACAGTTCGTCACGCAGGTGGATGATAGCCCGCGCTACAAAGCCCAGGGCCATTGGGACCATCAAGGCAACACGTCCATCTGGACTTCCAAGCTCTCGACACGTCCTCTTCCCCGTCGCGATTACACCAAGCGTACCGACTACGACCTACTCGTGGTGACCAACACCCATGTCATCACCCCGCAGGGCTGGACGCACCAGCAAGACAACCGCAAACTGGTGAATCGGGACGGCCAAAATCAGTTTCTCTGCGTAGAAAAGGGGCTCAATACCTACGATCGCATGACCGACCCGGAAAACTTGAAACGCTTCGACGTAGCCGAAGCCTATTGGGCGAAAAACCACCAGTTCTGGGCCACGGTTCGCGATGCCTGGCTCGCCATTGTTTCGAACGCCAAGGAGCCCATCCACTACCAAAAGAAAATTGACGGGAAGCGCCTCATGTCTCGCATGCACGCTTTGGCCAAGGAATCCTCGAAAGGCAACGAGGTTGGCCGGAGTCAAGTGAATCAGCTCCTCGCCCAATACCTAGAGTAGCTAGCACAAGTTATCTGCCAATTGACGCTGACTTGACCTCATACAAGGCAGTCTTAACTCCAAGAACTCGAGTTGAGGCGCTTTCTTCGCGCGAAGAATGATCGTTTAGCCTGTGTAGGTCATGTATTTTAGACCTCATCAGTTCAGCGGAGACATTTGGCAATCTGGAGCAAGCCAAGCAGATTCACTTTCAGGCAAAGTAGCGTCCTCTTCTCGGACTAGTGCCGCCCCCTCGCCTGATATCGTTGCGGTCATCCATCTAAAGCGACAGGTGAGCGGGGTTGGCCTAACCCGAGGCTCAATCCACAACCAACATTACGATGGAAGATAACCAATCACGCGTCACCGTGCTCTACGCCAGCCAATCCGGCAATGCCGAAGACCTCGCCGCCCAAGCGGTGCAAGACCTGAAGAAATCCGGCCTTGAGGCAGAGAGCTTTAATATGATGGATTACTCCATCGCGCAACTTGAGGACGACACCAGCCTCCTCATTATTGCCAGCACCTGGGGCGACGGTGAACCGCCGGACGAAGCCGAAGAATTCTACAACACGCTCCTGGAAGCGCCCGCCATGAAACTCCCCAATCTCAAGTACGCCATTATGGCCCTGGGGGACAGTTACTACGAAGCCTTCTGCCAGTTCGGTAAAAATCTAGACTCCGTCTTGGATCTTTACGGCGCCGTTCGCCTCCGCCCTCGGCTCGACTGCGACATGGATCACGAAGAGCAATACCCCGACTGGATTGAAGATGTGAAGACCCTTCTAGCGACCAATCCGCAAGCAGAAGTTGCTTAGTGCATCGAGAGCAGCAAGATTGATATCCGCATGAAGTTTCCCGGATGCCGATGGTCTTGTTCTTTATTGGGGCAATTTAGCCTCCTCGCACTGTTTAGCCTACTTGGTTCGGCCAAAGCCGATCCCTATTGGCTCGATCTTTACAAGGGAGAGCAAGTCTCCCCGGCAGAGATGGTAGATGACCTTGCCTCGGTCGATGTGGTTTATGCGGGTGAGATTCACACCATCGAACGTCACCACCAGTATCAACTTGAATTGCTCCAAGCGCTGGCCAAACGAGGTAAACCGATGGTTCTGGGCCTGGAGCATATCGAAGCGAGGCACCAGCCGGTGGTCGATCGCTTTAACGCCGGGGAACTCGACTTCGACGAGTTGGCCAAGGAGCTTGCCTGGTCAAAAAGCTGGCGTAACTACCAGCAATTCCGCCCACTCTGTGAGCTGGCGCAACGGCAAGGGATTCCGTTGCGCGCCCTCAATGCACCTCTTGACGTCGTTCGCGCCATTGCCCGGGGTGGTGGAATTGCCAAGCTCACACCGGAACAGCGCCGCCAACTTCCCAAAGAGATCGTGACGGACGACCCGGCGTACGAAAAACTGATGAACATCCTTCTCGCTGTCCATGCTACAATGGACCCGGAAAAACTGCGCCCGATCTTTGAAGCCCAAGTCGCGCGAGATGAAACCATGGCCGAAAACATCGTCCTAGCCGCCCGAGGCGAAGACGGAAAGCCCCGACAAGTCTTCGTCGTCTGCGGACGCGGACATGTGAGCTATGGCTTGGGGATTCCCGATCGGGTCCAACGCCGCCTCCCCCAGACCACAGCTCGCATTGTCTTGGCGACCGAGAGCGGAGAACTCCAGCTCACCCAGGAGGAAGAAGCGATGAAGCGCGACATTACGGTCCGCCATGCTGACCTGCGCTCTCTGGGCCGACCGCTGGCAGACTATCTTCAGGTTTTGCCCGCTGCTGACGAGCAGCCATAATCGACTCGCCCGAAAGCTCAACCACACCGCTGGGCCGTCACCAAGCTGTCACATGGTGTTTCGTTCCATCGCCATTCTTTGATTATTCAACGTCAACAAGAGAAGTTGCCTTCACCTTGCTCCCCTCCATGGTGGAGGTAGATGCAAGCGCTTCCCCTCAGCGTGTTTTTCGGTAGCGGCTCAGGTAACGCCCAGCGCCTAGCCGAGGAGCACAAGGTTTCCGGCCAAATCAAGCGCATCTACGCCCACGCCGAACAGATGGAGGAAGAGACGGAAGCCAAAGACTTTATGGAGTACGTAGCGGAATCCGGCGCCCTAAGCTAAACAAGCTACATCCACGGCTCTCAACGCATACGAGGGGCTGTTCTGCGGAGCCTCAGCATGTAAGAGATAACACCTCGGAGCTGATCTGATAACTGTACCGAAAGCACAACCCAAGCCGAAACCATGGAAGATAAACCACAGAAGCCTGCCATCCCCCTCGCCCGAGGAGAAGTGGCCGACGCGAATGACGGAACGGTCATCAGAAAACCAGCCTGGTGGAAATTTTTTGGTCCCGCCTTCATCATCAGTATCGGTTACTTCGATCCCGGCAACTGGGCTACGGATCTCCAAGCCGGCAGCCAATTTGGCTATCAATTGCTCTGGGTGTTGAGCCTCAGCTGCTTGATTGGCGCAATCACACAGAACCTTTGCGCCAAACTCGGTCTGGCTACACAGAAGGACTTGGCTCAGCACTGCAACGAACGCTTTGGCCCTATCACTTCCAAGTTTCTTTTCATCACCGCGATGATTTCGATGATGGCGACCGACCTTGCCGAAATCATCGGCGTTGCCGTGGCGCTGCACCTACTCTTTGGCATCGATCTGGTGATGGGGGCCTTCATCACCGTCGTCGACGTGTTCCTCATTCTGCTCCTGAACCGCTGGAGCTTCCGTGCGATTGAAACGGTCTTTTTGGCGGTACTGACAGCGGTTGCTGGCATCTACATCGCCGAGGTGATCATGAGTCATCCGGCCTACAACACGATCATCATTGATAGTATCGCGCCGGCGGAAGTCACCTTTACCAATCCCACCGCCTTGTTCATCGCCGTCGGCATCATCGGGGCGACAATCATGCCGCATAACCTCTACTTGCACTCAAGCCTCGCCATTAGGCGACTGAAGGAAGGTCTGGCCGATGCGAAGACCCTCTACAAGTGGTCGCAGATCGACACCAACGTGTCGCTGTTCGCTGCTTGGTTTGTCAATGCCGCCATTTTGATCGTCGCGGCGGCGGTCTTCCATCCGATCTTCTTGGAAAACGGTAAAGTGATTCAGGACTTTGGCGTCGCCTACGAAACGTTGATTCCGCTTTTAGGCCAAGGAGCCGGGCTGATCTTTGCCATCGCGCTTCTCTGTGCTGGCGTAGCATCCTCGACCTCCGCTACCTTGGCAGGCCAAGTGGTATTCGAAGGCTTCTTCCCAGTAAAGAAGATCAACCTCTTCCAAATCCGGCTAGGCATCCGACTGCTGACCATGGCCCCGGCCGTGATCTGCATCATCGTGGGCCTCCATCCGGTGACGGTTCTGGTCTGGAGCCAGGTGATCCTCTCCTTGCAGTTACCCTTCGCGCTCATCCCCCTGTTGCTGTTTACCGGCGACAGGAAGCTGATGGGCGACTTCACGAACCGAGCGTGGATCCATTATCCCATGTGGGCAGCGTCCATCTTCATGATCCTGCTCAACATCCTGATGCTCCTGCAATTGGCGGGCATCGTCGGCGGCGGATAAAGCGCTTCTGCATAATACCGGGCAAAGATACTCTAGATACCTTGGGCTGGCAGGCCCAAGTAGCGGCAAGTCTGCTCAAGCATAGTCGGCGTGCCGCCACCAAAGTAAATCGCCTCAAACAGGTTGTGACTCGTCCTTAACCAGAATCGCTCTCTGGCCAGAAACAAGTCACCATATGCCGTGAGCAGATTGTGGCAGCAAGAGAAAGGTTATCGCCGACGACGGAGGGCCATATAGCCCAGCCCGGCGAGGAGAAGAACGCCCGTGGTTGGCTCGGGGACGACACCAACGGAGATGCTGTCGTCATCGTAAGAGATGAACCAGTTCTGCGCATCCGGGAAAATGATGCTAGCGAATGTCCCGGTGTAGTCTCCACTGAGGAAGAGGAAGAGGTCGCCTTCACTGGCGGTGAAGCCGCTCAGGTAAGAGAGATCAAGGACGCCACCCAGGGTCGCGTCACCTAGGATGTTCAGGAAGTCGAACTCGGTGCCTTGGGTCAACCCGGCCAGCTCGATCTCCAAGACAAAGTCAAACGTGGGGTTCTCCAAGTCGACCTCCGCCGGCCTGTTGCCCGGCGAGTAAACGCCCTCGAAGGTCA
>CAWUJC010000243.1:0-5010 GCA_963922355.1 uncultured bacterium
CGGCCGGTTCAGGCGCGCGCGCGGTGGCGAGGACGTGCCAGCCCTCGGAGAGAAATTTCTCGGTCAGGGCCAGGCCAATTCCGCGATTGGCCCCCGTAATCAGGATGGTGGGCATGGGTTAAAGAAGGCATCAAACCCGCGAGCTTGCAAGCAACTGAGGATCACTTGCCCATCGGAAACCGCTCGGACGGTGGGCATCTGGAGACACAAAGAAACCGCAGGGGAGGGTGTCCCCTGCGGCTACCGCCTTTCGCCCCACCTAGCATGGAGGGCGAAAGACGAACCTCACATCAAAGAAGAAAAGCCTAAGCGCGACGGCGGCGAAGGGCCAGGAGGCCAACGGCACCAAGCATCAAAGCAGCGCTGGTCGGCTCCGGAATGGCCAGGCCGACGGAATCGATGTTAATTGTCGCAAGGGTGCCACCGGCGTCCAGACGAAGAACTGCCGTGGCGGTACCAGCATTAGCGATGGAGCGCGTGAACGGGGTGAAGAGCTCGGTGCCATCAATAAAGGCGCTGTACGTGTTCGTGGCGTAATCGATCTGGCCGGTCAGCGTATGAGTGCCCGTGCCGATGCCCGGGCCACCCACGAAGCCGTCGCCATCCGTGTAGGAGACGAAGCCGTCCTGGCGGAAGGTGAAGGAAACAGACTCACTGCCAAAAGGAGCGCCGATACGCAGCACCACATTCTGATTGAAGGGACCACCGGTCGGTCCGATCAACTCATAAGTCATGGAGTACTCGACCAGGCTGGAGCTGTTGTCGAAGGTACCGCCGAGTTCGGCGTCACTAAAGTTACGAAAGACCGCGCCGCCAGTGGCAACGGGCGCGAGGACACCAGAAGTGGCAGCGTCAGACACTTCAAAGAGAGGTTCGGGACCAAAGACGCGAGCCCAGCCTTCCTGGCCATTGACGTCGCCATCGGCATAGCCTTCGGCGGCGGTGAAATCAATCAGCAGGGCATGGCTGTGGGCAGCGGTGAGGGCAACGGCAGCCAGCGTTGAAGTGAGGAATTTATGCATAGTTCTTATGAGGTAGAATTAAGTCTTGAGTTGAAATGATCGCGAGTACGATCGAGACAAGAGTAAGAAATGCGATGGCCAGGATGAAGAAAAGGTAGAGATTACCGTAATCTCGCGAGATCCTTTTCCCTGGGGAGAAGAGCTGTTTTGATCCTGGACAGGATGAAAACTAAGGATTACCGTAATCGTAAGCAGGCAATTATGCCCAAAGTCACGCTTCAGACTATTGCCGATGCAATCGGCACGTCGCGCAATACGGTTTCTCGCGCCTTGCGGAATGATCCGAAGATTTCCAATGCCATGCGGCAGAGGGTCCACCAGAAGGCCGACGCCATGGGGTACCGAAAAGATGCGGAGCTATCGCGCCTGATGGGCTACCTGGCGGCCAGCAAGCGCAAAGGCGACATCACCTCCGAGCTGGCTTACCTCTGGACGCTAAGGGCGTTGAAGGGGAAAGGGCCCTCCCATCCCATTTTCTTTGAAGCAGCGAAGAAGGAAGCCGCCACTTTTGGTTATCGGTTGGAGCCTTACTGTTTAGGGTCAGACGGGCATAGCGCGAAAGCCCTCGAGCGGATTTGGCAAGCGCGCAACGTCCGCGGTGTCTTGTTGGGGCCGCCCCAACCGGATGCTCCCCTCGAGGACATCGACTGGAACCGCTACGCCGTCGTAGGTTACGGGCAAAGCTTCGACAAATTTCACTACCATCGGCTCAACTGGGATTTTCAGTGGGCGGTGCAGGAATGCTACCGGCGCCTCTGGGCCTGTGGGCATCGCCGCATCGGGATCATTTGCTCCCATACCGGGGACAAGCACTTGGGCTTTAGCATTCGTGCGGCCAAAGCAATTCAGGATTCGCTCCACCCGGAAGTCGAGCCCGTCCCCACGCTGAGTAATGACTACCTGGGTGACGAGGCGTTGGCACCGGATCTCATTCAGACCTGGATTGAGGAGTTTGAACCGGATGCGATCATCTCCCACGGTCGAGCCTATGAAGTGATGCAGCGACTCGGGTACCGCATTCCTCAAGACTTTAGCTACGCCGAATTTCATTTAGGCTTTCGCCATGAAGTGGGGGGCGAATTATATCGGACGGTTGCTGGTATTGTCCCCTCCGAAGAAGCAATGGGCAAAACCAGCCTGGGCTTTTTGGTCGGGCAGCTGAACAATCATGTCTTCGGTCTGCCCGCCGCGCCTACCCTCACTTTGATTGAAGGTCATTGGGCAGACGGGGAGACCGTGAAGAAACGCCTTCGGCGCAAGAGCGCTAGTGCGGCCCACTAGCGCTTAATCGTCTTCTGGATATTCCAGCGCTTGGTTCAGGGCATCTGTCGCGGAGGAGGCGGCTTCCACGCGTCCTTCCTCCAGCGCAGAGAGTTCGGCAAAGAGGACCTCATCGCGCCCGATCCGGTAGGGCAGGACCACTTGGCCGTCCTGGATGGGAAGCACGTGCACGCGATAGCGCGGCGCGGCGGCGGCATCCAGCGCCTGGGTTTCCAGCTTGGTTAGGCTGGTTGGCTCGCCCATCGCCTTCCACACTTCGTAAGCGCTACCCTGGCCTTCCACGACTTGAGCGGTAATCACGCGAGCGGACGAAGAAACCCGCAAGCTTTCAGGCACGGGCAGAGTCAGCTTCCCGCTCCAGGGCTTTGTCTCGAATTCCGGCATGTGGAAGTTCCAGAGCAGGGCGCGAGTGGTGACGGTTTCATCCGTCACGTAGCCGTGGGCCAGCTCGGGGCGTTCGCCCAGATCGATGTCGTAGAGCGGGCCGGTTAGCCGGGAAAGGAAGTAGAAGGCGTGGTAACCCGCCTTGGGCTTGCCGTTCAGGTCGATGATCCCATAGCCCTGAGTGCGTTCTCCGCCAAAGCGCCGGCTGATCACCGCGGCTTCAGTAATGATGTCGCTGCCCGTCCACCAGCCAAAGACATCCACGTAGGGCTCGGTGTGGTGGACGTAATGCAAGGCGGCGGCTCCGCTGAAGTGGCGCACCGTATCGGCGTTGCCGACCCACTTCGTTTTACCTTCGGCGTCGCAGTGCTGGACGTTCCATTCCGTCACGATCCGAGGCAGATCGCCGAAGCCGTTGGCTTCCAGTTCGTCCTTCGTCTTCTTGAACTCATTCACGAAACACATGCCCGGCGCGTGGGGGGAACCTTCCCGTCGCGGGTAGGTGCCGTACTCGCCCATCGGGTAATTGTGGTAGCTGAGGAAGTCGAGCGGGACATCATTGGCTTGGCACCACTTGGCTAGCGGAAGGGGCATCTCCGTTCCCGCACTGGCGGGCCCGCCAATCTTTAGTTCGGGATCGATCCGCTTCACGGCTCTTGCCGCGCCGGCATAAAGTTGGAAGTAGTCTTCCTGACTGCCGTCCCAGAAGCTGCCCAAGTTCGGCTCGTTCCAAACCTCAAAGAGCCAGTTCTTCACCCGCGGCAGACCGTAGCGCTCAATCCAGTGGCGCGTCACGGCTTCGATCAGCTCTTCCCACTCCGCCATCTCTTGGGGCGGCGTCACGTTCATCTTGTAGAAGAACATGGTGGTTTCGCCCGAGGCGAGCGCCTTCGGCATCGGGTTGAATTCGACGATGGGGTCGAAGCCCACTTCGACCAGAAAGTCGTACACTTTGTCGAGCAGTGCCCAGCAGAAGACGAGCTTGCCGTTGGCGTCGCGCTCGACCACGGCCAGATCATCGTGGAAGGAGCAGTGAAAGCGGATGTGCCGGTAGCCAATTTCCTTTTGGAGGAAGCGGTACTGGGCTTGGACGTCGTCGCGCAAAAATTCGGAGGCCATGCCCTGGGTGATGCATTTCTTCCAGGCATGTTTGAGCGGAGCGGTGGTGGCAGGTGTGGACATGTGAGGGTGACGATGATCCCGGGCGCAAAAATGTCAACGCTCGACGCCATGAAACGCGTTAATTTGGATGGTTCCTGGTAACTAAGTTAACGGGCTGACGGTAACCCCACTTTCGCCTTGGTAAACCTGCGGTAGGACATCTAGAGATGTTCTGTTCGCAAGGTTGAACGGATTTTCCCTGTTTCATTGCTTTGCGTTTGGACTAAATCTGCCAAATCGATCACGGTTCCCTTCCCATGCCACGCGTTCTCCATCTTATTTCACAGGCCCACCTCGATCCCGTTTGGCTTTGGCCTACGGCGGATGGCGTGGCCGAAGTCCTCACCACCATGCAAAGCGCGGTGGATCGCTGCCGCGAATTTCCGCAGTTTAAGTTTACCCGGAGCTCGGCCCAAACCTACCGCTGGGTGCAGGAGGTCGATCCCCGCCTGTTTGCCGAGATTAAGGAGCTCGTTGCTGCGGGGCGCTGGGAAATCATCGGCAATTGGATCGAGCAACCCGACTGCAATTTGCCCTCGGCCGAAAGCTTTCGCCAACAGAGCCGACTCGGCGGCGGCTATTTTCAGCGCGAGTTTGGTCACGCCTCTCGCATTGGTTACAACCCGGATTCCTTCGGCCATGCCGCGGGTCTCCCCATGCTGCTGAAAGAGGGGGGCATGGACTACTACTCCTGCATGCGCCCCAGCCCGGACAACAACCCCAACATCCCCCTGCTTTTCCAGTGGGAAAGTCCGGACGGCTCGCGTGTCCTCTGCCAGCGCATCCCCACGCAGTATTCGCAGACCTATTCCTCCACGCCGGATGACATTGAGGAACGCATTCGCGCCGCCGCCTCCGGCGAAAATTTTGCCCCTGGCTTTGAACACGGCGTCTTTTGGTTTGGCGTGGGCAATCACGGTGGCGGGCCGACTCGTGAGCACGTCGAACGCATCTTGGAGTTGCAGCAGGACAGCTCCTTGCCCGAGCTGCGCTTCAGTCTCTTGCAGGAGTACTTCGACGCGGTCGAACAAGAGGCTGCCTACGCCGACTTGCCCGTCCATCAGGGCGAACTCGGCTACGCCTTGCGCGGCAGTTACTCCGCGACGGCAGAGGTCAAGCGCCTCAACCGCGCGGGGGAAAAAGCTCTGGCCATGGCGGCGAC
>CAWUJC010000244.1:0-5007 GCA_963922355.1 uncultured bacterium
AGCGGACAACACCATCGTCATCTTTACGTCCGACAACGGCTCGCGCTGCAACGACGAGGGAGGAAGCAATGCCCCCTTGCGCGGCACCAAGCACACGAACTGGGAAGGCGGTGTGCGCTTGCCTTGTCTGGTGCGCTGGCCGGCCCAAATCCCAGCGGGGAGCGTCTCGAGTGAAATGACTTGGTCGCCCGACTTCCTGCCCACTTTCGCCAAGCTGGCGGGGGCCCAGGTTCCGACCGACCGTGTCCTCGACGGCAAGGACGTGAGTGAGCTGTGGACGAATCCAACCACAGGCCAATCGCCACACGAGGCGCTGCCCTATTATCATCTCGGTCGGTTGGAGGCCGTTCGCCAAGGCCCTTGGAAGCTTCTCTTCAGCCACATGGGTTCTAGAGTAATGCCCCATCAAGGGGGTGGGCCCGAGGGGGATCTGGTCGACCTCTACAACTTGGACCAGGACCTGAGCGAAACGACCAACGTCGCCGAGCAGCATCCTGAGATTGTCGAGCGCCTGCAAACCATCGCTCAGGGCTTTCGCGAATCCCTCGGCGACGAGGTTACGGGTACGCCAGGACGCGACCTCCGACCGGTCGGTGAAGTTACCGATCCCAAGCCACTCACCACGTACGATCCTAGCCACCCCTACATGATCGCAGAGTACGACGGCGCCTCCGGTTAAGCGGCACTCTTCTTCAGGCTTGGCCAACAGCTATCCTAGCGCCAAGCTGCTCTGATGGGAGAGTCCACGCCCACCACCCGCATCACCCAAGATTTCCTGGTTGATATCGGCGGGTGGGAAGTGCTCAAGCAAGCCAAGGCGATGGTGGCGGCGGGACGTGTGTCCGCCGTCCGCTACAGGCCCCCGATTTTGAGCGCGATCGTCCAGGTCGACGGCCGCGACCTCATCACCCGCCTGAAAATCGGCAAAGGCGCGGCTAACGTGGAGAACCTCTGCACCTGCCGCGAAGCCAAAGAGTACGGCACTATCTGCGCGCACGTGGTCGCGGCGGGTTGGGCTTACCTCCAGCAGCAGGAAGCCGCCAGCGCCGCCTACGCCCAGGGGCAGGCAAGGCAGGGCAAAGCTTCCACCGCAGCTAAAAAGTCGCAGCCCACCCAAGCCAAGGCCCCGACGTGGAAGCGCGTCTTGGCGGGTTCCGATGGAGCTGGCGGAAAAAGCGAACCGCTCGCCCTGACCCTGCTCCTCCCCCTCACCTTTCCCGGCTGCCTGCAGGAGAAAGCCACCCGCCTCATCCTGGAGGCCTCGACCGAGGAAATCGCTCCCCCGGAAAGCAGCCCCCCCAAGTCCAAGCCTTGGGATTCCATCCCCAAAACCCTGGACCACACCTACACCGTCAGCGAAGACGACGAGGCGCTCCTGGCCCTATTGGAACGCGTCCACGGAGTGGGTGATCCCCCACCCGGGCTGACCAACTTCCCCGCCAAAGGTTACCCGCTTTTGCTCCGAGCGCTGGATGGCCATCCCCGTGTTTGGCTGGGCAAGAAGGAACGCCTGCGCGTCATCGCCCGCGCTCCCAAGCCGACGCTCCGGCTTCTCACCCAGACGGATGGCGGCCTGCGGCTGGAACTCCAATCGGCAGATTCGGCCACGAAACCTGTTCAGACCATCAAGCTCCCGGGCAGTGATATCCGCTATGCTTACACCTCTGCTACGGTCGAACATCCAGCGACGCTCCAACGCCTCTTTAGCCTGCCTGGTGCCTACGCCGCCTTGTTGGAGGGGCCGGTTGAACTAGCGCCGGACCAAGCCGGTACCTTTCTCGCCCGCGAACTCCCTGCTCTCAGCCGGGTGATGGAAATTGATAATGCCGGGCTGGGTGACCGCCTCGGCTTTGAGACGCCCCTGCCGGAAATCCACGCCGTTCTCGACGGCAGTCTGGCCGGCGTCACCATCCGCCTCCGCGCCAAGTACCCCGGCGGCGAATTTCCCCTGCCGCCCAGCCTTTTGACAGAAGCAGTCAGCGAAGCCTCTTGGCAACAAGTGAACGGTCAGGCCCATCAATTTTGGCGCCGCAACGTCAACGCCGAACGTGCTGCCCTCACCGAACTGACCAAGCGCGGCTTCGAGTCGGGTAAACGTGATGCCGGTTACTTCTACCTGAATCAAGAACGGGCGGTGGGCGATTTCCTCGCCAACATTCTTCCGCGTTGGAAGCAGCGCTGGACGATCACCTACGGCGAGCGCTTCCGCCAACTTGCTCCCCGCCTCGATTACGTGGAGCCAGAAATCACCCTGCAATGGAACGATGATGCCAGCAGCGGCGAAGACTGGCTCTCCCTCGACATCAGCCCCCGCTCGGCTCGCTCCGGTGCAGATGTCGCCCAACTCGATCCGGCCGAAATTCAACGTTGGCTCCAGACCGGCCAATCGCACCAACGCACGGAGGATGACCGCATCCTCCTCCTTCCCACGGCAGGCTGGACCGAAATGCAGGAGGTCTTGGCCGATGCCGACGTCTCGCAGCACAGCGGAGCCATGCGGCTCGGCGCCGCGCAAGCCTCCGGCTTGCTGGAAACGGTCCGCGCCCAAGGCTGGTCGCTTTCCAGTCAATCCAACTGGCCGCCCGAAGAAACGGAAACGGACCCGATTGCTTCCCTTCCAACTGAACTGCGCGACTTGCTCCGCCCCTACCAGGCCCAGGGGATCCAGTGGCTGGCCGGTCTCGTACGCGGGCGTTTCGGCGGCGTCTTGGCCGATGAGATGGGCCTGGGGAAGACTCTCCAGATGTTGGCTACGCTTTGGTGGTTGAAGACGGAACAAAAAGCTACTGGACCCGCCCTGGTCATCTGCCCCACCAGCCTCGTGGACAACTGGGCAGCAGAGGCGGCGCGCTTTACGCCCGACTTTTCGGTGCTGTGTCTCCATGGCCCCCATCGGCAGCAACTCTTTTCTGAGATGGACCAGCACGACTTGGTCATCACCAGCTATGCGTTGCTCCGCCGCGACCTCGATGCCTACCCGGTGCAGGACTTTGCCGCCGTCATTCTTGACGAAGCCCAACACATCAAAAACCCCGCGAGTCAAAACGCCAAGGCTGCCAAGGCGCTCGCTTCTCCGCATAAATTTGTCCTCACCGGCACCCCGCTGGAGAACTCGCTCCAGGACCTCTGGTCGGTTTACGATTTTGCCCTCCCCGGTTACCTCGGGACGGCGCAGGACTTCAAGCAACGCTACGTCTCCCCGATCAACAGCGGCGACGACGCAGTGCAAACTCGCCTGCGCCATCGTCTGCGCCCGTTCCTCCTCCGCCGCACGAAAGAAGACGTAGTGCAAGACCTCCCGCCCAAACTGGAGCAGGTCTCTCTCGTCGATCTCAGCGCCGAACAAACCGAAGTCTATCAAAGCCTCTTGCAAGCCGGGCGCCGCGCCGTCTTCGATGGCTCCGGTAAAAGTGGCCAGGGGAAAAACAAAATCGCGGTGCTCACGACGCTGCTCCGCCTCCGCCAATGTGTCTGTGATTTACGCCTGCTCGACGGCAAGAAGCAGCCGACAACCGAATGGCGTGAACCTTCGGCCAAGCTCGATCTGGCGATGGAACTCCTCAACGAAGCCATGGACGGTGGGCATCGCGTCTTGATTTTCAGCCAATTCGTCAGCCTGCTGGCTCTCCTTCGTCAACGATTGGAGGAGGAAAAAATCACCTATGCCTATCTGGATGGCTCCACCCGTAAACGAGCCGAGGTGGTGAAAAAGTTTCAATGTGACGAAAGTCAAAGCGCCTTCCTCATCAGCCTGAAGGCCGGTGGCACGGGCCTTAACCTGACGGGTGCCGACACCGTGCTGCACCTCGATCCCTGGTGGAATCCCGCAGTGGAGGATCAAGCCACGGCCCGCGCCCACCGCATCGGCCAAGATAAACCGGTGACGAGTTACAAGCTCATCGCCCGTGGCACGGTAGAGGAAAAAATTCTTCGCCTGCAGGAGAAGAAACGTGAACTCTTCACCGCCAACGTCACGAGTGAAGAACTCTTCGTCGAGAACCTGAGTTGGGACGAAATCGAAGCGCTGCTGGAATAGGCGAGCTAGGCCAGCAAGTCGTGCCAATCCAGCCCGCGGTCAGCGGCCCAGGCTTTGTAGGCCACCGGGGAGATTTCCGAAGGTTTGATTTCGCTTCGTCCACCCCAGAAAACATTGGTGTAGCCGATGTCAAAACCAGCTTCTACCAAGTGCGCATCGATGGCTGCTTTGTGCTCGAGTACGCGAGGTTTCTCCGTCCCATGGACGACACCCATGATGTTGACGTTATTGAAATCCGGACCGCCTTCGCGCCAATAGGCGTGCGTCATAATGTGGTGGCGGCCCACTTCGCCACCGGCAGCTTCTTCCTGCCCGGGCGGAATGGCCCAGTGGAAGAGCGCGTTAAAGCGGGTGACGCGTTCGCCCTTAGACGTTGGTTTCACGTGCTCGAGGAAGGTCGA
Source organism: uncultured bacterium (assembly GCA_963922355.1). Classification (GTDB taxonomy): domain Bacteria; phylum Verrucomicrobiota; class Verrucomicrobiia; order Methylacidiphilales; family UBA1321; genus CAWUJC01. The sequence continues at coordinate 4,438 of CAWUJC010000244.1, forward strand.
AAAGCGACCAATCACGCCGCGGCGATCCAGGTCTTCCGCCACCTCATAAAACGTGTCGAGCGTGACGCCGGCTTCTTCGGCGCGGGCGGGCCAGATATCCAGCACCAGCTCCTCCGGTTCAAACTCCCGCTTCAGGGCGGTGAGAACCTGCCAGTCCAGGTCGGAAAGTTCCGCCACCTGGACTTTCTTCATCACGGCGGGAGCCTCCGCTCGATCACCCGGCTCCATCGCCTTGCGGCGTACATGGCCGACGCCGAGAGCAAAAATCCCTTTAGCCGGCATCAGACGGAAAGCGGTCGCGCCCGTCTCCTGGCACAACTGCTCACAGTGCTTGGGCATGGAGAAGCCGAGCGGCACCTTCAATGTCGTCCAAAGCCGGTACTCCGCGCCAGCATTCGCCGGATCAGTCGAGCGGGTGACGACGTGACCGGAAAAAGGATCGGTGGCAAACAGGTGATCAAAAGCCGAGGTCAGTTTCTCCTCCGGGACCTTCCAGGCAACCAGCGCGCCGGGGGCCAGATTGGTCGCCATCAGCGTTTGGCGCACGCGGCGAATCGTCCCCGCCCGCAA
>CAWUJC010000245.1:0-4967 GCA_963922355.1 uncultured bacterium
CGCGTAAAGCTGGACTTCTACCGCGATGCTCCAGAACGAAGGATTAATCCCGAGGAAGGTCCAATTCAGTAAGTTGTGCAGGGCCAAGGCGTGGAGCGCCCACTGCACCTGGTCTTCCGGGCGGGTGAAGTCGAGCCAAGTCCAGGGCCAAGCCACGGCAAAGAAAACCAGGGCTAAAGCGTAAGGCGGATAGATCCGGAAGAAGCGGCGGTAGAAAAAACGACGCCAGCCCGGTTGGCTGGAGCGTGCATGGCTCAGGTGAATGCAAAAACCGCTGACTACAAAGAAAACCGCCACACCATATTTGCCGAAGGTCAGTGGCAGCAAAGCCAGATAACTGCGCGGCACGTCGAAGTCGGGCCACCAGCCGCTCCAGCCCAGAGTAAAGAAGCCCCAACTTGCCCCCATGGCGTGGTAAAGAAACACCATCAAAATGGCGACGCCCCGCACCGTATCCAGAGCGGGCAAATGGCGGGGCAGTTTCTCCATTCTAGCTAATTCACTTCGTGCTTGGGTGACAAGATGCCGCGGAATTTCGGGCAAGCATCACTTTGGGTAGTAACTGGGATGACATGTCTACAGCGTACACAGGAGGCTGCGGAAGAAAAGCGGGGGAAATCCTCTCCTTGCGAGGAAGAGATAGGCGCGTAGCTTAAAGCATGGCAAACGTCCTCGTCACCGGCTTTGGCCCCTACGCCAACACCCCCACCAATCCCGCCCAACTCGTCGCCGAGAAACTCAACGGCAGCACGATTGCGGGGGCTGAAATCCACAGCCGCATCGTCCCTTGCACCTATTTCAAATCCATCGACGCAGCGGCCCAGGGGATTGATGAACTCAAGCCGGAACTGGTCATCATGCTTGGTGAATACGGTGGACGATCGATGATTACAGTCGAACGCATCGCGCAAAATTTAAACGACGCCGCCCGCTACGGCCTGCAAGACAACGAGGGCAACTCGCCGAACGGCGAACCCATTGCCCCGGACGGCCCGGCCGCGCATTACGCCACGGTTCCGCTCCGCGCGATGGTCAAGGCGATGCGCGCCGCTGGCATCCCGTCCGAAATTTCCGACGCGCCTGGCACGCTCGTCTGCAACCATCTGATGTACGGTGTGCTGCACTACATCGCAACCAACCAGCTCCCGATCCGCGCAGGCTGGATTCATTTGCCCGCTTTGCCGGAAGTGGCCGCAAAAGTGGAGAACCTGAACATGCCAAGTATGTCGGTCGAGACCTCCGCCACCGGCGTGCGAGCGGCCATCGAAGCGGCGCTCGAAAATAAGACGGATATCACCGAACCGAGCCGCTCGCGCTTCCAGATTTAAGCTACTTCGGCGTTCGTCCATTCCTGGCGCCACTCCATCCCGAAGTGGGTCTTCGAACCCTCAATGGTGCGGAAGCCGTGGCGCTGGTAGAACTCCTGCGCGCGATTGACCTTGAGCACTTCGATCCGTAGCGGCAGACCGGCATTGGCCGCCTGCTCTTTGACCAAGTTCATAAAGAAGCTGCCGATGCCGAGATTCTGGAACGTGGGCCGGAGGTAGAATTGGCCGAGGTGCATCTCATCGCTGAAAGTACGCAGGCGGATGCTGCCGATCGGCTTGATATCCAAGGTGATGATATCAAGACTTTCCGGGTGCCATTCACGGAAGTGGAAGTCCTGCTGCTGGTCTTCGTCCCAACCCCAGGTGGAGCGAATGTAACCACCGATGGCGTCTTTCTTTAACTGGTAGAAAAACTCGTAATCGCCCTCACTGGCCGGGCGCAAATGCAGGCGGTTGAAATCGATACGGACGCGGACGGCCTGCTTCCCAGAGGGCTTCTGGGTGACTTCTTGAGGAAAGCTAGAAAGCAACTGCACGGAGTCGATTTCCGCCGCTTTGCTGGCTGGCTGTTTTTGAGGCACGCGCTGCATCCCAAGGTTAGGTCTGGTCGCCAAAACACGAAAACGGGTAACACCGTTCCATTTGACACCGGATTGTAACAGTATCCCGACAGATGGGTAGCTTATTCTGACGCGGGAGCTTAGAAGCTACAAAAACGGGAACCACCAGCAAAGGAGAAGCATGGCCAGAATCGCCCCCACGATAATAGCAATGCCCGCCACTTCCGTTTTCCACCCCGCCGTTTTACAGGGGCGCAGCCAGAACCCCATGGCCGGAGAAACGTAGGGCATCAGCACCCAGGACATCAGCGCCAAGTTAATCGCCAGCCCCACATAAACCGCCAGGGACTGAGGCCAGGCCTCCACCAGCGGGAAAAAGTACATCTTTTGCAGGATGAGCAACGGCCCCAGCACCGCCAACACCAGCAGGGCCTGCCGCCAGCGGGACGGGGGATCCAAGCTCCCTGGCGCGGCCGTATCGAACCAAGCCTCAAACCCGCTGTTCACCCGCCGTAAGTGGAAGCCCTCCTCCTCCACAAAAGGCTTGGCCTTCTCCAGCATGGTGGCGCGTTCGGGTGAATGGATCCAAGCATCGAGCTCCGGCCGGCTGGCAAAACGTAGCACCGAGATGTGCTCGGGCTTATCCTCGTGCAGCCCCTCGTAGTATTCCGTCCCGAGGTACCCTTCAAACCCGCGAGCCGTTTCCTGCATCGTCTTGCGCCATTGGGCGAAGTTCTCCAGCTCATCTGGCTTGATGCGATACGCGATCACGGCGGAGGCCGTCCCCACCGGGCGGTGCTGATGCGCGAGGAAGTGCTCGACCGTGGGTTGCTGTAAATGGGGCGCGATCTCTTTGAGCAAGTTTTGCCGTTTCTCGCATTGCAGCCAGCCGCGTAAGTGCTCCGCCGTGTCGTATCGGTAAAGGACGACGTAGGCGTTCTGCACACCCGGGACCGGGGGAAAGACTTCCGACCCCAAGTAGCCCGGACGCTCGCGAGAGGCCCGGGTGATCTTCTTCAGAATGGCTTCAAACTCGGCCTCGGTGCCCGGCTTGGGCACGCGCACCACAATCCCGGTAACCGGATGTTGGTCAAAGGCCGAGGCAACAAGTTCGGGAGGCACACCTTCACCCTGCCCGAGGTCCGCCACCGTTTCAAGGCGGCAGCAGACCCACTGAGGCTACGCTGGATAGCCTCCTGGCTGGGTTGAGAGAAACCGTCTACTGGATCGGCTTACCGTTGAGCGTCACGTTCTGCGGATCGGGGGTATTGCCGCCCGCGCGTCCCAGGAAGCCAAAGTCCACCCGACCGCCGGTGGGCACGTTGCCGTTCCAGTGTTCATTCTGGATGGTGTACCTGTTGCCCTGGCGGGAGATGATCTTCGCGTTCCACATCTGCGTGATCTCGTACGGCACTTCGAAGGTCAGAGTCCAACCGCTCAGCGCTTCGCCCTTGTTGATGAACTGGGCTGCTGCCTGGAAGCCACTGCCCCAGTCATTCGTGGTGAGGAAGATCAGCTCGGCCTGGGCGGTATCGCCGCCACCGGAGCCACCTGTACTACCCCCGGAGCCACCACCGGTGTTTCCACCGCCTCCAGCGTTTCCTCCACCAGTACCACCGCCGGTATCGCCGCCACCAGCATTACCGCCGCCGCCGGTGTTTGGTTCGTCGTCATCGCGGATGACGGCCAGGGCCGAGGTGCGCTCGAGTTCGACATTCTGCGCGTTGCTCAACTGGAGGGTGAAGTTTTCGTCTTCTTCGTCCAGCACATCACCGATGATCGAGACCGGCACACGCACCTGGGTCTCGCCGGGCTGGAAAGCCACGTCAAACTCCGCGCCGGTGTAATCCTGGCCGGCGATGGCCGAGCCGTCTTGCGTCCGAGCGAGGAGCGATTCATTCCCTTTGGCTGGCTCGGAGAGATTGAGGATGAATTCGGCCACGCTTTGCGTTCCGTTGCCTTCGGTCACGTCGATGCCCGTCACCGTCAGGAGCGGAAGCGGACTGACCGTCCCACCTCCATCACCGCCGCCGGTGCCGCCACCTCCGGTGTTACCTCCACCGGTTCCGCCGCCCGAGCCAGAGCCGCCTCCATCCCCCTTATCCGTGCAGCAAGAGCAAACCGGATCGCTCAAGTTGCTGGTGGTACCGTTGACCAGCGTGACATCCGTCATTTGGACGCTGCCGTTACCACCGTGGGCCTCGAAGCCAAAGTTGATCTTGCCTCGATTGGGGACATTCCCGTTCCAAGCCTCATTGGTCACAACGTAACGATTGCCCTGGCGCTCGACCAAGACGGCGTCCCAAATGTTGACGATGTCGCGCTCCAGCGTGAAGCACAGGGTCCAGCCGTTGAGCGGGGCACCGGTCGTATTGGTCACCGAGGCGGCCCCGATGAAGCCACTGCCCCAGTCGTTGGTCGCCACCAACTGATGGTCACCTTGCCCGAGGTCTTGAGGATTATCGTTGATCAGCGGGTTCTCTTCCGGCGGAGGATTGTTCGCGCCGTCGGTAAAGATGAGATCGCTGGTGGAGAAAAAGGCTTCGCCCGCCGGATCAATCCGCTGCCAAATGACGTAGAGCACGTGCCGTCCGGTGCGCTGAGGGAAGTCGACCACGAATTTGTAGAAGTTCCCGTCCTGGTAAAAATTGCTGATCGGGATTTCGACCAAGTCGCTCCATTTGAGTGGTTGGCTGGGATCGTAGCCCTCCTTGGTCAGATACGCGGTGAAGGTGTTGGGATTATGCGGGGTAGGCGCATCGAAGACGCACTGGTAAGGGCCAGGCGTAACTTCGGTCGAGGGCCAGTCGGTGCGCGTGAGATTCAAGCCAGCATATTTATCGCGCCCCGCACCGGGGAGCGTGCCGTCCGGGATCAACTCTTGGTAGTTGCGTTGCGGGACGAGGTTGTTCACCTCATGCCAGTCGTAAAACGGTTGGGTGCCGCGAGCCGCCACCGCCGCTTGCGAGGAAGGAAGTTTGGGATTCTGAGGATTCTCCAGAAAGATGGTGTATACGCGGCTGATGGGTTGAAGCATCGAACCATGGCCAAAGGCCAAGCTGGTTACCGCCAGGGTAAG
>CAWUJC010000246.1:0-4955 GCA_963922355.1 uncultured bacterium
TTGTTACTATTATACGAAAAAATATTTTTTTAACAATGAACAAGTTGGAAAACAATTTCATGCCATAGCGAAGCACACCCGCCGGGCTTTGGCTACGGGAAAGTTACACTTTGGGGGCTCCGGAATCCGGGCTTGGTTTGTGGCGGGAGGCTCCTCTATGCTGCAGCCTCCCCATGAATCGGTCTTTCTGGTCTTTGGTTGCCGCTCAGTGCCAAGTGTTTGTCAACGACAACGCGGCTAAGCTGATGCTGATGCTCCTGGCGCTCAAAGTGTTGCCCGAGGGCCCGGCCTACCAGCTCAAGGCCTTGCTGGCGGCGCTGATTATTTTGCCCTTTGTGGTGCTGGCGCCCTCTGCCGGCTGGCTGGCCGACCGCTATTCCAAGCGTAACGTGCTCTACTATTCCCAATGGGCGCAGGTCATGGTGATGCTCATCCTGCTAGTGGGAGCTTGGTTCCACAGTTTGCTGATCTGCGTGATCGGCTTTGCCATCCTCGGCCTGCAATGCGCCGTTTTCGCCCCGGCCAAGCAGGGGATCATCAAAGAACTGGTCGGCAAAGGGCAGTTCAATGCGGCCGTGAGTTGGATCGAGGCCACGGCCATCGCTAGCATCCTAATGGGTAATCTGGTGGGCGGCTTTGTGTACGACACCGCCTACGCCTGGACCATGCCCGCCCCGGAAGCGGAAGTCTTGAGCGTTGTTCCCCAGGACTTGGCGACCCCGGCTGAGACCACGGCCCTAGCAGCCGGGGAGATGCGAGCGCAACCCTGGATGAGTTCGGTGACGGTGGATGTCGCCTGGGATGCAGCGATGATCGCGGCAGCCTTTTTGGCCTTACTCTCGGTGCTGGGTTGGTACCTGTGCAGCCGGATTGAGCCGACCAAGCCGCATAGCACGCAGCCTTTCCGCGCCCAGCTGTTTTGGGAGCACTTCGTCCAGCTCAAGGAGGCCCTAGAGCACCGCCCCGTCATGCTGTGCATCCTCGGGTACAGCTACTTTTATGCCTTAGCGGCGGCCCTGTTCCTCACCTTGATTGACGTGGCCAACCTGACCAATGCTGGCGATACGGGAACGGTGACTGGTATCTTTATGGCCACGCTTGGCCTGGGCTTCGTGGCGGGGAGTATTCTAGGGCATCGGTTGACGTTCCATCACATCGAACTGGGGCTGATTCCGATAGGCTCAGTGGGGCTCATTTTCTTCACCTTGCTGTTGGGCGTCATCCCCTCCTGGAGCATCTTCTTCAACGTCGCGCTCTTTATGCTGGGGCTGAATGGGGCGCTCTTTGCCGTGCCACTCAACGCCCACCTGCAGGACCTTGTCCCGGCGAACAAGCGTGGGCGCATCCTCAGCGCCAATTTGCTGATGACCAACCTCGTCAGTCTGGTCGCCGTGGCCGTCTATTATTTTGCCTCCAGTTGGTTCGGAATTTCTCCGACGCATCAATTTTTCGTCTATGCGGTGCCGACGGCAGCGGTTAGCTTGATCGTCATGTGGTTGCTGCCAGAAAATTTACTGCGTTTCACCATTGGGTTGATCACCCGCCTCTTCTACCGCGTCCACGCCAAGGACGAGGAGAAACTGCCGGAAGAAGGCGGTGTCCTCCTGCTTCCGAATCACATCTCCTACATCGACGCGATCGTGCTGCAGATTGCCTGCCCGCGTCCCATCCGCTTCTTGGTCTGGGAGCCGTTTTTTCATCGTCCCATCCTGGGTTGGATTTTGCGCAACCTGCGAACGATCCCGATCAGCCCGAAGCGCTCGAAAGAAGCGATCGCCACGACGACCGAAGCGCTACAAGCGGGCGAAGTGGTCTGCCTCTTTCCGGAAGGGGCGTTGACCAAGACGGCCAGCCTTTCTCGCCTGAACCGCGGTTACGAGTTGATCGCCAAGCGGGCCGGGGTGCCGGTCCAGCCGGTTTGGCTGGAGAATCTCTGGGGGTCCATCTTCAGCTTTTGGGGCGGGAAGTACTTCTTCAAGGTGCCTCGCCAGGTTCCGTATCCGGTTTACGTTTATTTCGGCGATTTGCTGAAGCCCGAGGAGGCCAAACCCGATGTCGTGCGCCAAGCGCTCTATAATTTGGGCGAACGCGCTTTCACCGCGCGGCCCGAACTCAAGTGCCACTTGGGCTACGAGGCAATCAAGGGCCTGCGGAAGCAGCTCTTCCAGCCAGTGATCATTGATGCCTTCCAGGACAAGGTGCTCAAAGGCAGCACGTTGCTGTCGGTGGCCTATCTCTTTTCCCAGTGGCTACGCGACAACGTCCCGGAGAAACGGGTGGGGATCGTCCTGCCGCCGGGGGCAGGGGCGGCCATCGCCAATCTAGGTTGCGTGCTGGCGGATAAGGTGCCGGTGAATCTGAACTTTACCGCCGGGCGTGCCGCTTTGGAAAGCGCGCAACGTCGGGCGGAGTTGCAGACGATCGTCACGGCTCAAGCGGTCGAGAAAAAGCTGCCGTCGGACTTTCCTTGGACGCCAAACAAGGTCGATATCGTGCCCGTGTTGAAGGGCATCCCCAAGTGGCAAATTCTGGCTTGGATGGGGATTTCGATCCTCTGCCCGTCCTTTCTCTTACGCTTGCTGATGGAAGTACCGGGCCGCGGGGGCGATCAGGAAGCCGTCCTGCTCTTTACCAGCGGTAGCTCCGGCGAGCCCAAGGGGGTGGTGCTATCGCACAAGAACGTCATCGCCAACACGGCTCAGTGCACGGCAATCTTCTCTACGGTGGAGTTGAATAATCTGCTGGGCTGCCTGCCGATTTTCCACAGCTTTGGCAGCACGGTGACGTTCTGGTGGCCACTGCTGGGTGGGCCCACGGCGGTAACTTTTCCGAGTCCGCTCGAGACTCCCAAGCTGATTGGTGTTATTGAAAAGCACAAGGTGGAGCTGATGATCAATACGCCCACCTTCCTCCGCGCCTACTTGCGGCGGGCCAAGCGCGAGCAGCTCGAGAGTCTGCGTTTTGTGGTGACCGGGGCGGAGAAATTGCCGCGCGACTTGCTGGATGATTTCGAAAGCAAGTTCGGCATCACGGTTTGTGAAGGCTATGGCATGACGGAAGCCACGCCGGTGGTTTCCACGAACCTGATTGATCAGCCGCCGAGCGAGGATGCGCCGGACGGTGTGCTCGGTCGACGCATTGGCAGCGTGGGCCGCCTCTTCCCGGGCTTGAGCGCGCGCATCCGCGATCCGGAAACCGACGAGGACCTCTCCATTTTCGAAACCGGGATGCTTTGGCTCAAGGGGGCGAATGTCTTTGGCGGCTATCTCCATGATCCGGAACGAAGTGCCGAGGTCTTGCACGACGGTTGGTACAAGACGGGTGACATGGCTCGCCTGGACGAGGACGGCTTCCTTCACATTGAGGGACGGCTTTCGCGTTTCTCGAAGATCGCGGGCGAAATGGCCCCGCACGGCACGATCGAAGAAAAAGTGCTGCAAGCCTTAGCCGAACTAGATGGCGCTTCAGGGGGCCAGGACGGTGAGGAGGAAGAAGAAAGCCAGAACGTGGTCGTGATGGGGGTGCCGGATAAGGCCAAGGGCGAAGCGATCATCCTGCTTTCGACCAAGCCGGTCGATCTGGAGGCGCTCCGCCCCAAGCTGACGGAGCGCGGCTTGCCTAACCTCTGGATGCCCCGTTACGTAAAGATCGTGGAGGCCATCCCGCTCCTAGCTACCGGCAAGCTCGACCTCAAAGGCTGCCAGGAAGCGGTCGCTGATTTTGATCTCGAAGCCGAACTCGCCGCCGCCAAGGCGAAGGTTTCCTAAGCTGCCTTTTTCTAACCGCAGATTTCACAGATTTTTGGGATTATCTTGGTGGTGGATTCGACTCTTAACTTAGCTTTTGCCTATGATTTTGAGCGGCTCCTTGAAAAGGGGATGGGCAGCATGTCTATTGTTCTAACTGCCCAAGGAAATCCTCATCTACCACGCTTAGCGCTAAGTGTAGGCGGTGTATATGAAGTTGAAACTAGTCCAGGTTTTGAAGATGCCGGAGTCCAGAGGGAAAAAGACTTGGGGTATGTACAACCGGAGTTGTGCACAGATCAAGATGATCGAGATCATCTGATGATATTTCTACGTGGCGGTCACTTTATCCGATTTGGTGGGGTTAGCTTCAACCTTCGTGAGTTGGAAGAAGGCGACCAAGCCTCTTCCGAATCTGCGTGAATCGGCGGAATCTGTGGTTCCCAAAACCTAGTTCGCGCCGTACTTGGCGAGCGCGTCGCGCAGGGTGCCTTCGATCAACGAATCGGCAAGAAAGACCGGCTTTTCTGTCACGATCACCGAGCCCGCGCTGCCGTTGATCTGGTAGTTCCCCTTCACTGGGCCGAACGGGGTGGGGATCTCGAAGGAGCCGCTTTCCATATCACCGGTCATGGTGCCTTTGTTTTTGGCGATGGATTCTTGCAGGCGGGGGTAGAGTTCCCCGGCATTGCTCGGCATTTCGAAGTCAATTTTCAAGTCGGCCATAAAGGCCATTGAGGGCCGATATTCCCTTTTGTCAAAACCAAAGAAGGTGGACGCGAGCGCAAGGTGATGCCTGACCAGTTGCCCAGGATGCTTGACGATGGACAAGTCGAAATCTACTCGACTATCCTGGAAGAGCATGACAGCAAAACTTAAGTGCGGAGCTATTTTTCTTCACGTCCCGAAGACGGGGGGGATTTGGGTGAGTGGCGTCCTCGATGAATTAGGCTTGTTGGACCGCACCGTCGAATTCCCTCACGAGCATGCGGACATGGTGCGGGTGATGAACCGGACTCGCCTCGGCTCAGATTCCGTAGCGATGAAGCGTCTGCTGCGCCGCCGTGCGGAGAAAGTTTTGCGCCCTTTGGGTTCTTTTCAACACTGGGTCGAAGAGAGCGAATTGGACGCCTTTACCTTCTGTTTCGTGCGTCATCCCATCAGTTGGTATGAATCGTTTTGGCGATGGGGCTGTGCCCAAGGGTTTGT
>CAWUJC010000247.1:0-4931 GCA_963922355.1 uncultured bacterium
CACGACCAAGCGCCTGATGCGGGCTGGTAAGCGCCTGCGTAACCTCACGGAGGAAGTGCGGGATTTCTACTGGCGGCACAAACTGACGGCCGATTTGATTGAGTTGCGCAGCTTGGTTATGGTGGCTTCCATGATTGTGGATTGCGCCCTCAGCCGCCAAGAAAGCCGTGGGTTGCACTACACGCTCGATTATCCGAAGAAAAACGACGCGGAAAAGGTCGAGGATACGATTCTAGATCGTTATAGTTAATTTTTTTGGCGGTTTCTTGCCAATATTCCCCTTTTTTCTCAAGAGATTCTTTTGAGCGTGATCGCTCCTGATAGCCTTCCGAAATCAAGTTTAGGCAAAAAAGATTAACATTAGGAACGGGTAATTGTGGCAAGTATTGACTTGATTTCCCGGCAAGTTGTGAACAAATTGTTAATAACTCAGTTCGCCTGCCACTGGGCATCGAGGACTTGTCATGAATCAGGCCGCCAATCTTTCCAACAAAGTCGTCAAGATGGACGAAGTGCCGGAAGACTTCCGATATCGTTTGCGGACGTGGCGGCATACCCTGGGTCTGAACCAAACCGAGGCGGCGAAGATCCTCGGTTGCGAGCGCAGTTATCTTTCGCAACTGGAAGGCAAGCGTAAGCCGGGCAAAGGCGTGTGGATCCGTTTTGAAAACGAATGGGCCAAATTTGTCGCCCAGCGCAATCGCGATAGTGCCGGGGCTCAGCCGGGGTTGGGGTCGCCCTTACAAGTGTATCAAGAACCTGGCAGCCTGCCGCTCAGCACGATCAGCCACGGTCGCAAAACTGGACTCCGCCATATTCCCATTTTATCCCGGGCGCAAGCTGGGATGGCCTCGACTTTCGACCAGATGCCGGAAGACTACGAAGGCATGGTGGCGGCTGATGTGACGGATGAAGCCGCTGTGGCTGTGCGCTTGCAGGGTGATTCCATGGAGCCGCGGTTTGAGAACGGTGATATTGCGGTGCTCCTTCCGAGCATTGCTCCCACCAATGGGGAAATCGTGGTCGCCAATCTGGCTGACGAAGGCGTGCTCTGTAAAATCATGCACGTGCAGCACGAGAAAAACCTCATCACGCTGACGAGTTACAACCCGGCCTATCCGCCGATGCAGTACCGGCGAGAGGACTTTGTCTGGATGTACCCGGTCGCGCAGGTGATTAAAATTTTGCGCTGATTGACTCATGTGGCGCCGCTCGCGTGAGTGGTCGAAACGCGGTCATTTTTTCCCTTGGGCGTTGGCAAACCAGCCGAACCGGGGCAGAGTATCGGCATGAGTGAAGCCGCTGTTGCGCCTCCCCCGACTTCAAATTGGAAGGATTGGTGGACGCATGGTCGCCAGCATCCCGGGGACATGATGAGCCCCATTTTGGTCAAAGAAGTACGCCAGGGGATGCGGACGCGCGTCTTCATTGCTTCCTTTCTGTTTCTGCAGGGCTTTCTCCTTTGTGCCTTGGCCAAGCAAATGGTGGAGATGAAGCGCGCGGTTGGCACGGCGGGAGATGAGTGGGCCTTCTCCTATTTCTGGTTGGCCTTGGGAGCGATGCTGGTGGTGGTCTTGCCGGCTCGAGGGCTCGCCTCCATCAGCGCGGAACGCGGCGAGCATACCTTGGAGCTGCTCCAGCTCACGGGATTGAGTGCCTGGCAGATTGTGGTGGGTAAATGGCTGGCTCTGCTGGTCCAAACGTTGTTGTTGGCGGTGACGGTGTTGCCTTACGTTATCGTGCGCTACTTCCTGGGAGCGACGGAGGTGGTGCAAGAAGTCATGCTTCTCAGTGCGTTGCTGATGGGATCGGCGATCATCACGGCAGCGTGCTTGATGATTTCCGCTTTCCGCAATTGGCTCATCCGCGCCTTGCTTGGCGGGCTGTTTGTGATCGCCCTGTTTTCAGGAGCGGCAAACTTCATCAGTACGAGAGTGGTCGGAGAAATTCCGGTTTCCTTTATGTTGTGGATTTTCTTCGAAGGCGCGATTTTGATTGGCGTCTTCTTTGAAATGACGGCTTCCCGGCTGGAGAATGAGCAGCAGACCTATACCCGTCGTAAACAGATCCTGGTGGTGACGCTCATCGTCGGCGGCATTATTCTAGGCATCTTGGGGGTGAATCCAGTCGCGTTGATCATTCCCTTTGTCATTTCTCTGATTGGGTTGGGGATTGCCACCGCGCATCAGACGCCGATTCACGAGTCGAAGCTCGTGCCGGTAGAAACGCTGACGCCCAAGCCGCCACCTCCCATTCCATTAGACGTGCTCGCGAAAGAAGGCCAAGCTGAAGTTAAGCCGACTGGCCTGCCGCCAAGCCAACCGCCTCCTCCTTCTTCTCCTTTTGCTGACGGCCAAGCTGCCGCGGTATCGAAAAGCCCAACTCCGCCTCCAGGCGAGACCAAGCGACCGCCGGAGGGCTAAAGCCCGGTCTTCTGCGGTCTCTAAGTTTGACTCTCCGCTCTCGGTGCGACAGCCTGAAAAGCCATGGACGCAGCTCCGGAAGGTAAGCTTTGGCTCTTGTTGCCGGACGCCTACGGAACCGAGCCCGAGTATCGCGCGCGGCACCATCGCTGGCATAAATTTGAGGCGTCGGGCGACGGTTTTTACGTGGCAGATGTCACGCGTTACAGCGTAAACAGCGAAGTCCACGTACGTTATCGCGGTCCAGACGGACGGCGCCGGTTTGCCGCGGCGCAGGGAACGAGCGAAAATCTCAACGGCCGCTTGTACGTGGCGCGACCTCCTGTCGCCCCCATTGAAAAACCGCCGCACACGGGGCAGGCCAAGGTATGCCTAGAATGTCCGCTGGAGTCGCTCCTCGCCGGGTATGGTGATGCAGCCTACGCACCGCGGGAGATTCAGGACATGTTGCTGGATTCGATCAGCGACCGCATGCTGCGGGCCGGGATCCCGGCTCAGATCGCGCGCCGCGAGATTGACGAAGTGATGGCGCCCGTTTTTCCTTCGGTGGCGGACCGATCGCGGCTCAACCCCAAGTTCAATTACCTCACCTACGCGGTGGGGGAGGTGGATTGGCAGATTGGCCGTCCGGAGGAGTTTGCCGCCCTGATCAGCGGCTTTCATTCCGCCGGCTTACGGCTGATTCCTGATCTCATTTTTGCTCACTTTGTCCGGGCGGCGAACTCTGTCGCCATGGATACGGTCATGGATGCCAAAGGCAAGAAGCTCTACGTTGACGACGAGCCCTTCCTTTTTCGTGATTACGGAACGTGGATGTATGACTTAGCCAATCCGAGTATCCGCACCTTTTTGGTCCGCAAGATCGCTGGCTTCCTCTACCAGTACGGCTTGGATACCTTTCGGCTCGATTACGTGGATGGCATCGCCCTGCAGTACTCACGCCGTGAGGTGAACTACGGCGAAGTCTTTCTCCAAGAACTTAACGCCGCCTTGCGGAAGTTGCCCCGCCCCATCACGGTAATTGGCGAGGCCTTTTCTACCCGAGACCGTGAGAGCGTGCGGGAACTCATCGATATCCCCTACATGCCGCGTGGTTTTACGATCGCCGAAATTCTTTATCTACCTCCTTATAAAAGTAAGCAGCCTAGCAAGGTGGATGTGGTGCGACTCGCGCAAGAGATCGAGTACGGCGCCCGGGGCGACGAGCCAGAAGCCGTCTATGCCCAGTTGCACGACGAGACCTGGTACGATCACCACATCCGCGAAGGGCGGCCGGATGTGCCTTGGGCCTACGGCGCATTCCCGGCTCAATTGGCGCGCCACGGCGCCCGCGAGCGGGTCGGGTTGGGCCTCCTGGCGGGGCGCGATACCTTGGACTTTGTGCGCAAGCGAGTTCGCGCGGTGGAGAGCATGACGATGTTTGCCGCCCGGTACCGCTACATGATGACGCCGGCGGTTGATAGCCTCACCTTAGGGCGTTTCGACAAGGATCGCCGTTGGGTGATGGAGTGGAACGATCCCACGCCGCTGGATATGATCAGTTGGCGCAAAACGGGACTAACGGATGCCCAGATTTTCCGTTTACACGATCGGCATCGACACGAGATGCGCAAGCTTCGCGCCATTTGGCGGCAGTGGACACCCATCGATGAGGAGGCGGGTAAACCGCTGGTGGAGCTAGAGGTTGTGATGGCGGATGAAGCAACCAGCGTGCTGATTATGTTGCGGCGGGTACCGGGGCGGCGGGATGGCTCGCATCTGGTTGTCTGGAATCTGGCCGCTCACGAGTTCTTTGGCGAGATGACCTTTAAGATCCCGGTTCCGCGTGAACTGGAGGGGAACTGGCAAGTCCTCTTTGATGGCGACCACATCGATCCAGCGGACTTGGGGGTCGGCGCTCGTTCCGCGGGCTATGTCCCCGGGCACATTCTGGGGACAGAAGATAACGGGCGACCGGAGTTGGCGGTCAAACTGCGTAAATGGGGGCTTCTGGTTTTAGGGCTGGGTGATCCCACAACGAGGGCGGGTTCATGGTCGATTTAAACGTCTTCGATGGGGCGATGGGGGCAAGCAAGCTCCTGCAGGTGCTGGTGCCGATTGTGGTCTACATGGTTGGCCAGACGTTGCTTTCGCAAACCCGCTTGCTTAATCGCATGTCCTCTCGCCCGCAGCTTTTGCGCGGGAGTCGAGTCGAGCGCAACTGGGCCGGCCGCATTGAGCGCGGAGTGCTGCGCTTTGTGGGCTTTGCGGCGTGGAAGGTGGGTTGTGATCTTGGCTTTTTTCTCGTGACCGGGATGGATGTGTGGCGGGCTTTTTCCCTCGCTGGATTGGTGCCGTACACCATCGTGCAATATGTCTTCTACCGGCTCCTCTGCCAGAAGATGCTGTTCAGCGGCTTGTGGAATCCCCTCGGGTGGGAACATTACCGCACGCCGAGCTTGGAGCGGAAGAAGCCGATTCGTCGTCTCCTCTCCAAATTCTTTCACGAGGACATGGGGGCAACCAGCC
>CAWUJC010000248.1:0-4925 GCA_963922355.1 uncultured bacterium
GGAGCAGCCGGGCCGAGCAGCACGTCTTCATCAACGGACGGGCAGTGGTCAACCGCGCGGTGCAGTTTGCCTTGGCCGAGGGCTACGCCGGTGCCTTGCCCAAGGGACGGCATCCGGTCGCCGTCTTGTTTCTTGAGCTGGACCCGGCCGAGGTGGACGTGAACATCCACCCGGCCAAGCGCGAGGTGCGCTTCCGCGATGAGTACCGCCTGCGGGCTTTTCTGGCCCATGCCATTTCCGCCGCCTTACGGGCGGGGGCCAAGGCGCCCGCGCCAGCCTTGGAAACCGGCCGCAAGCCGGAGGCGATCGACGATACGGTGCCGGAGGATTCCGCCCCTGAACCGCCGCCCTTCCACACGCCTTGGGAAGAAAAACAGGCTCCCGTTACACCACCTGCCGATGGGGAACCAGCGGCCACACCTGTCGAGTCACCACGACCTATTGGCTCAACTCAGGCGGAGACGCCGTCGCCCGCCAAGCCATCGGCGCCGCCTGCGCCCACCATGCCGGTCATCCCGAGCGAGATGAAAGGCTGGCTGGAAAATGGCCCGGCCCGACAGGAGGACTTAGCCGGCTTGGAGGGAGAAGCTTCAACCACGGAATCCGCCTCCCGCGAGGAGAAATCCTTGGCCGAGGAATTTCGCCTGCTCGGCGAGATGGGCGGAGCGTATCTGATCGCGGAAGGTGACGAGGGGTTGGTTTTGATCGACGTCCGCGCGGCACATGAGCGCGTCTTGTTCGAGCGTCTGTTGCACAGCTTGGTGGCGGAAGGACCAGCCCCCAATTCCCAGCGCTTGCTTTTGCCCGCGACGATCACGCTGCCGCCACTGGAAGCCGTCGCGTTGGAGCCACAGTTGGCGACGCTGAATCGGATCGGCGTCGGCTTGAGTGCCTTTGGCGCGGAGACGTACCTGGTCGATTCCCTCCCGGCGGATTGCCCGGCTGGCGATCCGGCGGCGTTCGTCCGCCAACTAGCCGGAGACTTTGCCGAAGCGGGCGCGGCCACCAAGCGCGGTCGGCGATTGGAAGACGATGCCATCGTGGGCGCGGTTTGCCGGGAAGCGGTGCGAACGCGAGATCGCCTGAGCCCGGAAGAGCAGGCCCGTTTGTTGGATGATCTGTTGGCCTGTGACTTGCCTTACACCTGCCCTTCGGGCCGCCCGACGATGATCCAGTACAGCTTTCACGAGCTGGAGCGCAAATTCCAACGTAAACGCTAGGCAGCGTGACGCTGCACCCAGTATGGCTAAAGTAGGCTTCAAATTATGTAACTCTGCATCCGGCGTTATGAAGTTTGAATCCCGGGTTTAACGCACCCCACCGTGCTTGTCATTGGCCTGGGGCTCGCCAAGCTGGCGGCATGCAAACCGTGCACGGCAGCATCAAGAGCGACCTGCTTTTTTACGCCTCCATCGTGGCGGGCGGGGCGATCGGTGCGGTCTGCCGGGAGTACCTGAGCCACAGTTTCCCTTCGGATTTCCCGTGGGCGATTCTGTTGATCAATGTGTTGGGCTCGTTCCTGATCGTCTTTGCGCTGGAGCTGGGCGAGTACCTGCACACGCATTACATCGGCTTTCACGCAGTGGGGTACTGCGGCGGCTTTACCACCTTCTCCACCTTTAGCCTCCAGACCCTGGAGATGACCCAGAGTGGTGCCTACGCGGCGGCGGCGCTGTATGTCGTTCTTTCCATCGCCTTGTGCGTCTTGGCTGTCATGCTGGCCCTGTTCTTGACCCATCGTTTGAAGCGTCCGCCGGAGCCGATGGGGATGCAGGAGGAGCAGCCATGACGGGTGAGCAAATCTTGTGGGTGGCGCTGGGCGGCGGGCTTGGGACTTTGCTGCGGGCGTTGATCACCCTGCGCTTCCAAAGCCTATTTCCCTGGTCGACTCTGTTCGTAAACGTGGCGGGGTCGCTCCTGATTGGCTTGCTCGTGGCCTGGGCCAAGTTTGGTCCCGGTTTGGCGCACTGGCAGCACAATCTCGACATTGGTGGCTTTTGCGGCTCCTTCACCACCTTCTCCAGCTTCAGCTACCAGACGGCTGTCCTCTGGCGGGAGGGGCACAAGGCTTGGTCCGTCGGCTACGTGGTGATTTCCCTGGTGCTCGGACTCCTGGCCGTGACGCTGGGGTTTGAAGCCGGTGCCTGGTTGCTGAAGTAAAACCTAGTCGATCTTCACGCGGCGGAGGCGAAGGGCGTTGCTGATCACACAGACCGACGACAGGCTCATGGCCAAGCCGGCGATCATCGGGTTGAGCAAAAGACCGAAGAACGGGTAGAGCACCCCGGCGGCCACCGGCACGCCCAGCGCGTTGTAGATGAAGGCGAAAAAGAGGTTTTGCCGGATGTTGCCCATCACCGCGCGGCTGAGTTTGATCGCCTTGACGATGCCGTGCAGATCGCCTTTCACCAGCGTGATGCCGGCGCTCTCGATCGCCACGTCGGTGCCGGTACCCATCGCGATGCCAACATCTGCGGCGGCGAGGGCGGGCGCATCGTTGATGCCGTCCCCGGCCATGGCGACGAGGCCCTGCCGGTTGCGTTGCAGTTCCCGCACCAACTCGTGTTTGCTCGAAGGCGTGGCGTTGGCGCGAACGCGGTCGATGTGCAGCTCCTGCGCGACGGCGTTTGCGGTTGCCTCGTTGTCGCCGGTGCACATGGTGATGATGATCTCCTGACGATGCAGAGCTTCCACCGCACTTGGGGTCGAGTCTTTGATCGGATCGGAAATGCCCAGGATGGCGGTGGCTTGGCCGTCGATGGCCGCCCAGACCACGGTGCGGGCCTCGGCTTGCCAGTCGTCGGCAAGGGAGGTGAGGGCGTCGAGGCCGGCGACTTTTTCTTCTTCCAACCAGGCTCGCTTGCCCACCAACACGGTGCGGCCTTCTACGTGCCCCCGAACGCCTCCCGCGGTAATGGAGTCAAAGTTTTCCACCGTTGGCGTGGCGAGGTTCTTTTCCTGCGCGGCTTGGACGATGGCGCGGGCGAGGGGATGCTCGCTTTGGGTTTCCAACGCCGCGGCGAGGCGGAGGACGTCATCAGAGGCAACTTCTCCTGTGGTCTTGATGCCCGTCACGGACGGTCGACCTTGGGTCAGTGTGCCGGTTTTATCCGTCACAAGCTGGCCGACCTTTTCCGTTTTCTCGATCGCCTCGGCGTTTTTGATCAGCACCCCGCTTTGCGCTCCGCGCCCGACGCCCACCATGACGGACATTGGCGTGGCGAGCCCGAGCGCACAGGGGCAGGCGATGATGAGCACGGCCACGGCATTGACCAGAGCATAGGCCAGGGCGGGTTCTGGGCCGAAGAAGAACCAGGCGAGGAAGGTGAGCACGGCGGTGATCAACACAGCGGGGACAAAGATGGCGGCCACTTTGTCGACCATCTGTTGGATGGGCGCGCGGCTGCGTTGGGCCTCGGCCACCATATTGACGATCTGGGCGAGAAGCGTCTCCGCGCCAACCTTCTCTGCCCGCATGACGAAGCTGCCGGTCTGGTTGACCGTGGCGCCAATCACGGCATCGCCCGTGGTCTTCGCCACGGCCAGTGGTTCGCCGGTGACCATGCTTTCGTCCAGGGTGCTTTTGCCTTCCAGAATGACGCCGTCGAGCGGCACTTTCTCACCCGGGCGGACACGCAGGCGGTCGCCGACCTGGACGTCGTCCACTGCAATTTCCTCTTCCTCCTCGTTGTTCTTCAGGCGATGGGCCGTCTTGGCGGCAAGGCCGAGCAGGCTTTTGATCGCGGCGCCGGTTTGGTTACGCGCTCGGGCTTCGAGCAATTGGCCAAGGAGGACGAGAACGGTCACAACAGCGGCGGCCTCAAAGTATAGCTCGACGTGGCCGCCGACTTGGAATCGAGCCGGGAAGAGATGGGGGAAGATGACGCCGATCGTACTGTAAACGTACGCCGCACCCACCCCCACCGAGACGAGGGTGAACATGTTCAGGCTGCGATTGACGATGGAATTCCAGCCCCGGACGAAGAAGATGCCGCCCGCCCAGAAGACGACAGGTGTCGCAAGAATGAGTTGGACCCACTTCGAGACCTCCGGCGGGACATAGGTGCTGAGTTCCAGGCCAGGAATCATCTCGCCCATCGCGAGGAAAAAGACTGGCAAGGCCAGCGCGGCACCGATCCAAAACTTGAAGGTCAGGCTGCGGACTTCCGCATCCTCGTTGTCATCGGTCGCGGCAGGGACGCCTTTGGGCTCGAGCGGCATGCCGCAAATGGGGCAATCGCCCGGATGGTCTTGCTCGATCTCGGGATGCATCGGGCAGGTGTAAATGGTTTGGCTTGGTGCCACGTATGCGGGGTTGCGCTCGAGGGCCATCCCACAGATGGGACAGTCACCGGGATGATCCTGCTGAACCTCTGGATGCATCGGACAGGTGTATTTGGCGGTGCTAGGAACTGGTTTGGCCTCACCATGATGATGGTGGTGGCCTTCATGTCCGGCAGGCCCATGATGCTCGCATGACTCAGCCGGATCAGGCTCAGGCTTCTTCGACTTCTCGGGCGAGTGGTGGTGGCAATCTGGCATGAGGGCGGAGACGTTGTTGCCATGTTGGCCGGAAATCGGGCGAACCGACAAGAAAGCATTGCGGGTAGGACGGCTTCTGACATGATGCGGTCCATGGATAAGTTCTATGCCTGCATCATGGCGGGGGGCAGCGGCGAACGCTTTTGGCCTCTCAGCCGTCAGACGACGCCCAAACACCTCCTCCGGCTTTTCTCCGAAGTCACGCTGCTGGAAGAGACCGTTCATCGGGTGGAGCGGGTTATCCCGACCGAGCATATTTTTATCCTGACCAACCAGGCGCAGGTCGAGACGACTCGTCAGGTGTTGAGCAGCTTGCCGCCCGAGAACATCGTGGCTGAGCCCGCCAAGCGCGACACCGCGCCCGCGACGGCCTTGGGCACTGC
>CAWUJC010000249.1:0-4915 GCA_963922355.1 uncultured bacterium
CCAGCGGTCGGGCGAACGCTCCGGCAGCATTTGGAGCAGCCCCAGCCCCACGCCCATGGCGGCACAGCCAAAAAGCGTCACCGTGGTGAAAATTGTGCTGGAGAGGGTGATGCCACCTCGGTTGTCCATCGCGCTGTTAAGCGAGAGCAGCGCATAGAATTCGGCCACCAAGAGGGCAATCAAACCCAAGATGGCCCATTTCACCAGTTCGCGGAATTCTTTCCAAAGGATGGCTTTCATGAGGTCGAGGCGGGGGTGGCGTTGTTTGGTTCTTGGGGTCGATCAAAAATTTCTGCGGGATGGGACGGGAGGTTCTCCCAGCCCGCTCCGCAGTGGGGGCAAGTCGGTTGATCCAGACGACGGAGCCGACCACAGCTTGGGCAGGGAGCACGGGGAGGCCAATTGGCCAGCAACCAAAACGCCACCAAGCCAGGGAGGTTCGTCAGCAGAACAAAGAGGGCCCAGTTTCGGGCGGCCTTCCGGTCGAGCTCCCCGCGCCTGGCCAGCCACCAAGTGAGTCCAGCCAGCAAGACGGAGGCGATAACTAAGAGGATGCCTTTGAAGCGAGTCGAGGGCCAGTACGGGCCAAGCGCGGCTCGCAAAAGCTTGGCCAAACGCTTGTCGCCCAGGTCGCCTCCAATCTTTTGATAGAGCAACGTGCCAAAAAAATAGGTAGGACTCTCAAACGTTTCTAAGACATAGCGATAGATCGGTTTCGAAGAAGTTTGTTTGGGTAGAGGTAGGCGCCGAGTTGAGGTGAGCACTTCGCCTTCTTGCGTGACTTGGTCAACGAAGGTGGGCATCTGACGCCGTTCGGAAACAGGAAGAAAACGGCTGGGGTTATAGCCGACGTAGAAGCGGGTTTGATCGGCGTTGACCCCGACAGAAACACGCCCCCACCGACTGACGTCCTGCGTGTAAGGTAGCTGGGCGAGGAGCGTCCCGTTTTTTTCGTAAATGCTTAAGTGGCCCGCAAATGCCACGGCGAAAAGTCGCTTACCTCTGGAGCTAGGAATGTAGAAATCGTCCGCTCCGTAGACGGGTTGGGTGGCATCGTCCGTGAGGACCGCCATCTTTCGCGAGACGATCGACGCCACGGCTGCGAGATGTGGCCCGGTGACCAACAACTGTTCGCCGGAGATTCCTCTCACTTTCATGTCTTCTGGGAATGGTTTTGCGTCGTCGACCGGGACAAAACCCTGCGGTGTGAAACGGGCAATCGCTTGCTTGGCTGGTAATTCGTAGCCGATCGCGGTGCGTGTTTCTCGAATCCAAAACCATTGTTGTGGAACCGGGACTTGGGCGCTGGCAAGTTCTTGCAGGTACGTGTAGGCGCGTCGGTAGTAGCGGCGGCTTTGGCCCGGTTTCCAGCCATGGGCCTCTCCGATGTAGGAGGAGACCCGGCTCAAACCGATGGTCGATTCTGTCAGCTTGGCAAATTGGCTTTGGTCGGTGGTGTAGGGAGTGCCGTCTAGATGGTCGATGGCTGTCGTAATGTTGTTGCGGCGCGTGACGATGACCTCAGCGCCGTCGGCCAGAGTCTCATAACGCTGCGACACGTAGGGAGTCTTGGGCATTGCCATGACGAAGAGCGTGCTGAAGAAGGCCCCGACCGCGCTGGCGGCGTAGAAGCCAACCAGCACCGCACCGGCCCGGCTCATCCAGGGGCTGCGCGAGGGAGACTGTGCATGACGCAAGGCAGACCAAGCCGAGAGGCCGAGCAGTACGGCCAGGAAGAGCGTTCCCCAGGCGGCCGTGGAAAAATAGTCGGCCTCCACAAGCCAGGATGAGCCCAGCATCGCGACGACGAGCGGAAGCAGGCGACGCATCACCGAGACGCGACCCGCCAAGCCGGTAGCCAGGGCGGCCAAGTAGTAGAGAAAGCCGCCAAGGAGGTTGGCCACCGCGGCCAGAGCCATTTCCGGTACGCTGGGATAAGCCGTGAAACCCGGCGTCAGCACGAGATAAAGAACCAGCAGAAAAGCAGGCGCGACTGCAAGCACGTAGGCCCCGGTTCCCGCGATAAGTTTACTGAGCAGGACGGTCTCCGGTGGCATGGGGCGGTGGAGCAGGGTGGCCCAGCGGTCCGCGTTGCGTTCCGGCAAAATTTGCAGAAAGCCGAGGATAAGACCGATCCCCGCAGCGCCAAAGAGCGTCACCAACAGGTAAGTGGAATCGAGCATGCCGAAGCCTTGGTAGGAACTGACGGCATAGACGTAGGTGCTGGCGAAAAACAGGGGGTAGAGCTGGGCGACGGTAAAGATCAACGCGAGGAGGAGGGCCCACCAGACGGTTTCGCGAAACTCTTTCCAGATGATGCTCTTCATGCCGCTCCCAGATCTTTGGTGAAGAAGGTTTTTTCGCCGTGGTCGCCCACATAGCTGATGAAGGCATCCTCCAATGAAAGCTCGACCGGCTCCATGGATTTCGGGTTGAGCGCTCGGAGGGCTGCTTCAGTTTTGTCATCCGGGTTTGCCAAGGTGACGAAAAGCTCGCGGTCGCTCCGGAAGCTCTCGAGAAGGCCATCAAGTTCGGGTGCCGCGGGCGGTGTTTGCTCGAAGCGCAGCACATACTGGCAGAGGTGCTCACGGAAGTACTCGATGGTGCTGTCGACGCTTAATGTGGTGCCGTCCAAAATGGCAATGCGGTCGGCCACCCGCTCCACGTCGGAAAGCAGATGGGAAGAGAATAGGATGGTACGATCCGGCTTGCGCATGATGTAGAGCATCGACTGGAGGAGGTTGCGGCGGGCGACTGGATCGAGCCCCAAGGCCGGATCGTCCAGAACGAGCACTTCCGGTTCAGGAGCCAGAGTCAATGCCAGGCAGAGCCCGGCCCGCTGGCCACGGGAGAGGTGGCCAGCCTTCATCTTGGGCGTGAGGCGAAAGTGGGAGATGACTGCCTCAAAGATTTCTTGGTTCCAGTCCGGGAAGAAGCTGGCTTGGAACTTGCCGCATTCGGCCACGGTCATCCATCGATAGACAAAGTGGCCCTCGGGCAGGTAGCCGATACGGGCTCGAGTCTCAGGCTTAAGGTGGCGAGAATCTTCGCCCAGGATCTGGGTTGATCCGCGAGTGGGCTCCTCAAAGCCCAATAAGGTACGGATGGTCGTCGTTTTCCCCACCCCATTGCGCCCGAGAAATCCATAGATGCTGCCGGTGGGGATGCGGAGGCAGAGGTCGCGCACAATTTCGCGCTGCCCGTAGTACTTGGTCAGATGGTCGATGACGATCGCGTCGCTCATGACGTGGGTCCTTTCGTGGAGTCGGTTGGGGGTTGGAGTTCGTTCCATTCTGCGGCCAAGAGCTTCTGCAGCCGCTCCAATGGAACCTCGAAGAGTCGAGCTTCGGCGCAAAGTTGTTGGGCAGCTTGGGCGAGCCTCCGTTTTTCTTCCTGTTTGGAAAAAACCTGACGCTTGGCGGCGACAAAGATGCCCCGGCCTGCTCGGCTTTCGACCACCCCAGAGGCAACCAACTCTTGGTAGGCTTTAGCCACGGTGTTGGGGTTGACCACCAGGCTTTCGGCCAGGGCGCGGACGGAGGGGAGTTGCTCGCCACGTTGGAGCTTGCCCTGGACGATCCCCTGCTGGATTTGCCGCACGATCTGCCGGAAGATCGGCACGTCGCTCGCCGGATGCAGGGTAATGGCTACGGGCATGAGTGTACTGCTACACTAGTACACTAAAACGCGCAAGGGTTTTCTGCTCTTTTCCTGCTTGCAATGAAATGACTCAACAGGTGCCCGCATGGGGTGCTGCGGATCGTGGATACCGCCATTTTCAAGAAACCACGCAGAGAAAGATAAATTTATTTTTTTCTGTGCCGATAAGTTTACCAGCCGTTGCGTAACGTGCACAGGGCTCTGTTATTGCGTTTATTTGCATAACAATCTATGTAAATACTTAATATAGAATAATTTGTGTTTTTCTTTACAACGCAAATTGTTGTCGTTTATAGCACGCTGTGTCAAGAAACCGGCGGTTCGCTTTCAGCCAATTAGCGTAGTTGTCGATTCTTGACCGGAACCAACCGCAATCCATCGACGCTACCCATGAAAACAAACCAACCCGTATCCTTCCCTGATCTAAGCCGTAATCTCTTCACTCTTTTACTCAGTGTGTGTCTCCTTTGGGGGCTCGTCGCATCTGCCTCGGCTCAGATCCCGGGGCAGCCCTTTAACGGCACGGGAACGATCAACGGTGGCGGTGCGGTCATCGATGGAGGCAACTCGACCGGCTACTTCGTGGAGTCAGGCAATCTCACCATCGAAAACGCGACGCTCCAAAACTTCCTCACGCGTGGTGGTGATGGTAGCGGCGGTGGCGCCGGTTTGGGCGGCGCGCTCTTCGTCAACGACGGGGCGAACGCGACTCTGAATAATGTGACCTTTCAGACCAATACCGTCATGGGGGGGCGTGGCGGCATTGGTGCTCAAGGTGGTATTCTCAATAGCATGGCAGACTTGATTGGCGCGGCGGGGGCCAATGGTGCTAACGGGAACGGTATCGAGTTTGGTGCCGACGGTAATGGCGGTGATGGTCGTACCGGTTTGAACGGAGGTAACTCGGCAACCGGTTTTGGCGGTAACGGCGGAAACGGGGATATTGGCGGCAGCGGCGGCGACGCTGTCACGTTCCAACGGGCGGTCTTCGCCTTCGAAGTTACGAAGGCCACATCTGAACTGACCGATGCCAACGCCCAGTTGGCGGCGGCCAACACGCCTTCTGGGGTGCCGCCTTTGACCAACCCTGCAGAACAAGCTGCCGCCGCTCTGGCGGTGGCGACGGCGACGAGTAACTTGACGCAGGCCACGACCAATTTGGCCCTTTTCGAAACCCAAGTGCAGCTTGGCTTGCTTGGTAACGGCGGGGACGGCGGTGGTGGCGGCCAAGGCGGCGAAGGTGGCTTCGGCCTCG
>CAWUJC010000250.1:0-4914 GCA_963922355.1 uncultured bacterium
AGCCCGCGGCTTCGGCGGCGCGTTCGATCCCCCACACGAGATGCGAGTAATAGGTGTGGTGGATGTTGGGAATCAGCACCCCCAGCAAACCGGTTTTTTGCCGCCGCAGGTTCTGCGCCGCGAGGTTGGGCGTGTAATGATGCTTGGCCGCGAGCGCCTTGACGCGCTCTTTGGTTTTCACCGAGATATCCGGCGCATCGCGCAGGGCCTTGCTCACGGCCATGACGGAAAGCCCCAACTCCGCCGCCAACGTCTTCAATGTCGCCATAAATTAAGTGCCTTATCATTGGGGAGAAACGCCCGTCAGGCAACCCCAGATGCAGCGGGCTTGCCGTTGGGCGACCAAGAGATAGCGTGGAGGCATGATCCAACGCTTTCCCGCTCTCTTTCTTTCACTCTTCGGCTCCCTGAATCTGTTTTCCTCCCCAGCGGCTCGAGCTGAGATCCCGGAGAAACAACTGCAGGGCTCGATGGAGATGATGGCCTTTGAGATGTCGCGCGCACCGGGAATGATGATTGGCATTGTCTCGGGCGACGACGACGCGATCCTGAGCTTCGGCGAAACAGCCAAGGGCAACGGCGTCGCGCCCTCCGCCGAGACCCTCTGGCCAATCGGCTCGGTCTCCAAGGTCTTCACCACGCAAATCCTGGCCGCGATGGTGGCTTCCGGCGAAGTGAAGCTCACCGACACGCTGGAATCGCTCCTCCCGAAAGGGACGAAGGTTCCGCAGCTGGGCGGTCGTGAAATTCGCCTGCTCGACCTAGCGACTCACACCGCCGGCCTGCCACGCACCATCATCACGGAAGAGGAGTACGCCAAGGCGGGCGACTACGCCAATCCCGCTTACCCGATGGACCGCGCCCTGGCTTGGTTGGGCAAGAACAAGCTGACCCACCCTCCGGCCAGCCATTACCAGTACTCCAACTACGGCTTCGGCCTGCTTGGCCAAGCCTTGGCCCGCAAACGTGGGGTGACCTACAACGAACTGGTCCAGCAGTTCTACGGCAAGTTTGGGATGAAAGACACCTCCACCACGCCGACCGCGCTCGACAACAAGCGCCGCATGAGCAGCTATTGGATGGACGGCAAGGAGATCAAGCCGGACTGGCCCTTCAACTTTGAGCAACCCAGCGGCGGCATCTACTCCTCCGGCCAGGACATGCTGACCTTCCTCCGCGTTTGCTTGAATCTGGCCGACCCCAAACTACGCGGCGCCAATTCCCTCGCCCACGCCACCTACCTCTACCGCAGCGAACTGGATAACGGCCTCACGTTTTCCGACTCGGGCATGGCCTTGGGCTGGCATGTCATTGACGCGCACAATGGGCTCCCGACGCTTCTCCACAAAAATGGCTGGGTCAGCGGGTTCAACACCTGGGTCATCATCGTCCCGGGTGAAGATATCGGCGTCTTTTCCGTCTCCAACCAGCCCTACCTCATGATGCGCTCAACGCTGGAAGGGGTCATCCGCGCGGTCCTCGCCTCGCGGGAGAAAAAGTAACGGAGCGCCAGCGCCCGACCTAGCCCCAGAGCCCAAAGGTCAAGGCCGCGACAAAGAGTGACCAGAGGAGGAAACAAGCCAAGACAAGAAAGCGGCCGCGATGAAAAGCGACCGAGTTCTCCGGATCCGTGACGGAGCACCAGTCGGTGCCCAAGTGCCACTTCACGCCAAGGAGTTCGTTCTCGGAAAGGTAGCTGTAGTGATCCGGGATAAAACCTTCGGCGGCGAGTTCGCGGACAAAGTAGGCCTTCCGCTGTTCGTTGAAATTATCCACCGCCAGGGTGATGTGGACTTCGCCGTCGGCCCGCGTCTCGACACGAATCATGTTCTCCGGCTGCTGCGTGAAGAACTCGTAGACGCTGGGCGGATGGGCTTCCTGGCGTTGCTCCATGAGATGATTCGAGTGCGATTCGAACGGCGAGTGGCCTCGGGGGAGACGTCTCAGCAGCCAAGCCAGGAGCAGATTACCTGCCACCGCTGCCAATTCATCCCCCTTCGTCCTGTTTACATCATAGTCCTCTGATTGGGGACGGCAAGCCTGGAACCGCCCAGCGGAAAAGTTTGTGGTGATCCCGGCCCAAACTGTCGTCTAAGCTGGCACCATGAGGTCAACAATGTGGAGTAGCTGGACTTATCTGACGGTGATGGCCGTCGGAGGTCTGCTGGCCATCGGGCTCCCGTCTGCTCAAGCCGAAGAAGAAGCCGCCTTGGGCGAACGCCTGCGTTTCCCGGGATTTTCGCTCCAGCCCCCAGCCGGCTACGATGGTCCGGAAATTCGCCAACAACGACCGGCCCATTATCTCTCCTGGATCGGCCCGCGGCGACGGGATGCCAGCCAACCGCTCTTCCAACTCACCGTGACGGACATCGACGAGGCACCCGACTGGATTGGCTATGAGAACATGACACTGGGCCAACTCACCGACCACTTTGTCCAGGAAATCGCCCGTACCACGATTGGCTTTAAAGCTGGTACCATGAAGGAAATCACCCACGACGGCATCACCTTCCGCCAAGTCCCCTTTACCTGCCAGATCAAGAGTACGGCGATGACGCTCGTGCCGGTCAAGGGCTGGGTGATGGCGACCCGCGAAGGCAACTACCTCTACACCTTCACCGCGCGGGACAAGCAAGCCGCCGCCGCGCAAACCTTGCCGGTCATGAGCCAAGCCGCGGCCTCCTTCCGTTGGGAAGCCACACCGCAAGATCAGCGCTGACGTCACGCCTCATCTTTGTCTAAACTAGTTGTCCCCATGCCTCTTGCTACCGCCCGAAAAAGTCTGCTCCGCCTGCTCTGGCTGGTGCCCTGGTGGGCGCGTTGGTGCTTGGGCCTGGCGATGCTACTCCCGGCGCTGATCATCGTGATGAACTTGTGGGTCGTGGCCCTCTCCAAACCCTACATCTACCATCAGATTAACGAGATTCCGGCGAAGAAGGTCGGCCTCGTGCTCGGCACCAGCCACAAGGTCCGCGGCGGGCGCGACAACCAATACTTCACTCAGCGGATGGACGCGGCCGCAGCTCTCTTCAAGGCGGGTAAAATCCAGCACATCATCGTCTCGGGCGACAACCGCACCAAATACTACAACGAGCCCCGGCAAATGCGCATCGCCTTGGAAGAGCGGGGCGTTCTGCGGAGCGACATCACGCTCGACTACGCCGGCTTCCGCACGCTCGATTCCATGGTGCGGGCCAAGCGCGTCTTCGGCCAAAGCAACATCATCGTTATCACCAATGATTTCCACCTCCACCGCGCCGTCTTCATTGGCCGGGAGCACCGCGAAGACGTGATCGGTTTTGCCGCGGGCGACGTCGGCGGTTGGCAAGGCCTGCGAAATCACCTCCGCGAAGTCGCCGGACGCGTCGTCGCCTTCTTGGACGTCTACTTCCTCGACACGCAGCCCACCTTCCCCGGACCGCCCGAGCACTTGAAGCTCAAGACAGCCGAGAGTGAAGAAGAGCCCGCCAAGCAAGACGGGACTTAATCGCAGGCGCAGGCGGCGCTGCCTCGCGATTTTCTAGCGGTTATCGAAGACGTGCAGCGTAAAGGATTCGATAAACGTCCCCTGGTCCTTCACCGTCTTGTGCTTATGGATGACGATCTTCTTGCAGTTGCGAAGCGATTCCGCCAGCCGCAATGCGGCGTCCAGATTAGCCCCACCGTCCTTACTCTGGAGAACCAGCGAATAGGAATACCCCTGAGCGTCCACGATCACGACCGTGGCCGGAATGGCGCTGTCGATTTGCTTGGAGATGTCCTGCTTGACCAGAATCTGCTGCATGCCCGAGCGGAAGATTTCCCGCGGCGTGGTACTAGAGGCAACGTCCATCAAAGCGGCTTGGTCGGAGCCGCCCTTTGACTTCTCCGGCGGTAGGGTGGGGGGAGAAATGGTGGCTTGGCTCAAAGCAGTGAGAGGCAGAAAAACCACCGCCAGCAACGCCAACGGCAAAGGCAGGAAACGAGACATAGGGATAACTCCGTTCGAAGGTTAACGACGACATCCTTAGCCTCGCGCGAACCAACCGCCATGGCAAGCATGCAACCAAAGAGAACCAATTACCCGCTGGATACTTGACTATCCTATATTTTCAGTAAATACTGAAAATATGAAAACTAAAGAAAATACAACGCCGGAACCCGATCCTGAAGAACAACCGGAGCGCCTTCCCACCTGGCGCTATCATCTAGCCTTGGGAGCTGCCGTTCTCACCGTTGCCGCCATTCTCTACCATATTCTCGTCCGCCATTCGCTGGAGCAGACTGCCATGCTCTTCGTCGGGTTGCCCGGCTTTATTGCCATCTGCCTGATCCTGGGAGCCAAACCGAAACGGAGTTTTGGCACCATCGTGCTCTGGATGACCGTAGGCCTCCTCCTTTCGGGTCCCGTGTTGGCCGAGGGGTTCATCTGCATTCTCATGGCGACTCCCATCTTCTTGTTCATCGCCGCGGTGTTGCACCTACTCAATCTGTGGTTCCGAGGCCCCATCGGTCGAAACCGTTACCATGCTTTTGTCTTTCTCCCAATCATGCTGATGAGCCTCGAAGGCGTGAACGATACCCTTTCGTTTCCGCGGCACGAGACGATCACGGTGCAGCAAACGCTGGCCACGACACCGGAGGTCATCGTCACCAACCTCGCCCGCGCCCCGGAAATCCCGGGCCCCTTGCCTCTCTTTCTGCAAATGGGTTTCCCCCAGGTGCAAGAAGCCACCGGCCATGGTTTGACGGTCGGAGACCGGCGTCGCCTCCACTTTGCGGGTGGCGAGGGCCAGCCCGGCGACTTGATCTTGGAAGTAACCGAAAGCGCCCCGCAGCGCATCCGCTTCACGGCGGTCCAAGACACCAGCCACATTGCCCATTGGTTGGACTGGCGCGACGCGATCTTCGAGTGGACGGACAACCACGACGGTA
>CAWUJC010000251.1:0-4914 GCA_963922355.1 uncultured bacterium
CCGAACCCAAAGTCAATACGCCCATCAACACCTACACCATCATGGTCGCTATCGTGGCGGCATTAGGTGGTCTGCTCTTTGGTTTTGATACCGGGGTAATCTCCGGAGCCATGCTCTACATCGAGCCTTACTTTGGGATCAAAGAAAGCCCGAACATCATAGGCTGGATCGTGGCTGGCGTGGTGCTCGGCGCCATCTTTGGTTCTGCCGTCGGTGGCAAGCTGGCCGATGCCTTTGGCCGCCGCCGCATCGTCATTGTCACCGCAGGCATGTTTGCCGTGGGCTCCATTGCCTGCGCCTACGCCCCGACCCCGGCATGGCTCATCGCCGGCCGCGTCTTCCTCGGCTTTGCGATTGGCATCGCCTCCTGTGTGGCACCACTTTACATCAGCGAAATGGCCCCGCCTCAGATTCGTGGCGGCTTGGTCTCGCTGAACCAGCTGATGATTACCATCGGCATCGTCTTCTCTTACGCCGTGGACTACGGCTTCTCCACCATGGCGGAAGCCGGCACGCTCACCCAACGTGAAGCCTGGGGATGGATGCTCGGCTTTGGTTTCTTCCCGGCCGTCATCCTCGGGATTGGCATGATGTGTCTGCCCGACTCACCCCGCTGGTTGGCCGCCAAGGGACGGCGCGACGCGGCAGAGAAGACGCTCAAGAAAATCCGCGGGACGGACGATGTTTCCACCGAGATGGCCGAGATTGATGAGAGCCTGAAGGATGAGGAAGCCGAATCCAAGAGCGACTGGGGCGAGCTCTTTCAGCCCTGGCTCCGCCCGCTGCTCATCGTGGGTATCGGCATTGGCGTCTTCCAACAATTCTCCGGCATCAACACGGTGATCTACTACGCGCCGACCATCTTCCAGCTCGCCGGTTACGAGTCCGACAGCGTCGCCATCCTGGCTACGGCCGGCGTTGGTCTCTTCAACGTGCTGATGACCGTCGTGGCCGTTTTCCTCATGGACAAGGTCGGCCGCCGTCCGCTCCTCCTCACCGGTCTGAGTGGTATGGTCATCAGCCTCTGTGCGCTTGGTTATGCCTTCTACATTAAGGACGCGGGCAGCAGCGCGGATGCTGGCATGGTCCCGATCATTTGCCTGGTCAGCCTCCTCCTCTATGTGGGTAGCTTCGCGATCAGCCTAGGGCCGATCTTCTGGCTGCTGATTTCGGAAATTTACCCGACGAAGATTCGCGGCTTTGCGATGGGCTTGGCCACGATGATCCAGTGGGGCGCGAACTTGGCCGTGACGGCCAGCTTCCCGCTGATGATTGCGACCTTCCAACCCTTCGGCACCTTCTGGCTCTTTACGGCTCTTTGTACTGCCGCCTGGATTTTTGCCTTCTACCTCATGCCCGAAACGAAGGGCGTGACGCTGGAAGAAATCGAAGACCACTGCCGCGACAACAAGCCGCTGCGCCAGCTCGGCAAGGTGTAATCGTCCGGGGTGCCTACATCATTCGAGGCAAGACGGGATCCTTGGTTCGCGCCATCTCTCGCTGCAGTAACTCGCGGTGCTCGTCTACGACGGAGCGAAACTCAGGCTCGTAGGCGAGATTGCGTGTTTCCCCTGGATCCGCTTCCAGATCAAAGAGCTGCTCCTGATCATCACCCGGGATGTAACGGCAATACTTGAAGCGCTTGGTCCGTAGCATCCGGCCGTGGATACCGCTCCCCTTTCCGTAAACCGGCGCTAACTCCGTTTCTGCCACAACCCACTGATGCCCGGGTGAATCTGCCACCGCAGAAGAGCCGGCATAACCGGCGGGTAAAACAGCCCCCGCCAAGTCGAGACAAGTCGCCGCCACATCAAGGCCGTTGGAAATCAACCGCGGCGAGATCG
Source organism: uncultured bacterium (assembly GCA_963922355.1). Lineage (GTDB taxonomy): Bacteria > Verrucomicrobiota > Verrucomicrobiia > Methylacidiphilales > UBA1321 > CAWUJC01. Next base: position 1,845 of record CAWUJC010000251.1, read on the forward strand.
TGCCCGCCGTTTCGCTCGCCCGTGGATCCACCACCACAAACGGGACACGCGTGCATTCTTCGTAGAGGAGACTCTTTTGGTTCCAGTGGTGGGCGGCCGCGCCGTCTCCGTGGTCGCTGGTGAAGATGATGACGGTGTCGTCGGCCAAACCACTTTGCTCCAAAGCCGCCAACAATCGGCCGATTTCTCGGTCCACGAGTTCCACCAACCGGTAATAGGCCCAGCGGTATTGTCGCCATTTGCCTTCGGCCCAACCCTCGACCGGGTATGTCCGGCGGGCCAAGGGATCGCGCTGCAAGTCACGAATCACCGAAGGCTCAGGTTCAGGAATGGAGAAATTTCCCGGCAGCGGCGGACAATCATCCGGTGACGGCGCCGGTGGGAGCTCCCCGTTCTGCAAAACATCCGGGATGCCTCCAGCTTGGCGAGCCCACTCGCAGATGTCGTGCGGGTTGACGAAGGAGGCGACGTAGAAGAAGGGTTGATCCGGAGGTTCTTTCAGATACTCCGCCAAGGCCCCGGCCAGATAGCGATCATTGCCGTTGTCTCGGATAAAATCCATGTGGGCAAAGCCATGCCAGGCTTTGTCCGTCGCGTCATGTGGAACGTGCCACTTGCCCGTGTAGGCGGTCGCATAGCCTGCCTCGGCCATTAAACGCCCCAAGCAAGGTGCCTCGAGCCCGACGGGCGTCACGTTGTAATGGATCCCGACTTCATGCGGTAGACGGCCCGTAAAGAGACTGGCTCGGGAAGGCACGCAGATCGGATTCGTGCAATACGCTTGGGGAAAACGAATCCCCTTTGATACCAGCTCATCCATGGCCGGAGTCTGGAGATAGGGATTCCCGGCCGCGCTCATCGCGTCTGCTCCTTGCTGGTCCGTGCAAATCACCAGAATATTCGGCCGGTTCGACATCGCGATCATCCTACCATGAAAGCAAGAACAGGTTCTTATCGCGGGCTTCATTCTAGTTGACAGTCCACCTAGAGGTCCCTCATCCTCATCCTTCCCATGGCACCCCCCACGCCACCTGAACGCTCGACCGTCCCCACCATTCGGGACATCGCCAAGGCGGTCGGGGTTTCGCGCAGCTCAGTGTCCGCCGCGCTGAAGGACCGGCCCAATATCTCCCAGGCGACCAAAAAGAAGATTCGCCAAGTAGCAGAGCAGATGGGCTATCGGCAAGACGCTCAGGTCGACCAACTGATGAGCTACCTGAGCAAACGCAAGGGACGGCGCCAGCTCATTCCCCTCGCCTGGATCAACGCGCAACAAGAACGCGACGCCTTCAACCGCAATCCCTGGTGGATTCCGATGTACGAAGGTGCCAAGGAGCGGGCCAACCAAATCGGCTTCAGCCTGAATGAATTCTGGCTACATGATCCCCAAGTCCGACCCAAGCGCTTGCGCTCCATCTTACACGCCCAAGGCATTCGCGGCCTCGTCCTCACCCCACCTTACCATCTCCCCGTCTGGGATGAACTCGACATGAGCGGCTTCTCTGTCGTGCAGGCATCCGTTGATCCTGGCACTGGCAAATGCAACGCCGCCAGCCTCGACCGCACCCACGCGATGAATCTGCTCTGGAAAAAACTCCAGGCCAAGGGCTACCAGCGCGTTGGGCTTTACTTGATCCACGCGCCCGACCGTCGCGTCGACGCTGCTTATTGCTCGCAGTACCTCTGGCTGAGCGGTGGCTACGAGGGCCAAGTCGAGATTCCAATTCTCCACCACGACAACCAACTTACTTGGGAAGAAAAGAAGCAAGTCATCGACGACTGGATCCGGCAACACCACCCCGACGCCATCATCACCAACAACGGCACCCTCTTGAAAGCCTGTGAAGCCCTGGGAGTTGGTGTCCCGCAAGACCTCGGCGTGGGCATGATCCATATTCCTCCAGAGATAGAACACATTTCTGGGGTTCGCCCTCGGTCTCGCGAGATGGGCGCCACCGCGATTGATATCCTTGCCGCTCATTTCCACTGCGGGGCGTTTGATCTGGGAAGCTTCCCGATCAATATCCAGCTCAAAGGAAACTGGAACGAAGGCCAGACGACCCGGCAAGTCGGCCCGGCGCTTGCTTAGCAAGATTGTCTTTTGTCACCAAGCTGTCAGATTCGCAGCTTTGGCACTGCATAACCACCGCACCAGTTTGTTATCTTCATGGAGCATTTACCTTACGAAGCCCTTGGCCTCTTCATTGCGGGCCTGAGCTTTTTCTTTACCGGTCTGGCGGGGGTGAAGCACCACCTCAAGCAATTGACCGGAAGGCGCTTCCGCCTGGTAATGGCGAAATTGACCCATCGCCCGGTCTCGGCCTCACTCTGGGGATTCTGCTTTGGGGCGGTGACGCAAAGCGCAACAGCAGTCGCCTTCATCCTTTCCGGCATGGTGACCAGCGGGATCATGGATATCCGTAAGGCCCTGCCGGTGATTGCCGCCGCGAACGTGGGTACGGTCGTCCTGGTTTTTCTGGCCACCATTGACATGCACTTGGTCATCTTATGGCTGATCGGCGTCACCGGTGTCAGCATCGCCTTCGGAGTTAGAGGGAAAATGCTCGCGGTGATGGGGGCCTTGTTCGGGATCGGCGTGTTGTTCTTTGGCCTCTTCATGATGAAGGAGTCCTTCGGCGACCTGCCCAACTACAAAATGTTTGAATGGCTGATGGCACAGACCAACCAGTCGGACTTTCTCGTCTTTCTCATTGGGATTGGTCTGCGCTGCCTCATCCAAAGCTCTTCTGCCATCGCCGTCGTGGCCGTGACGATGGCCAAAAGCGGTGCCCTCTCGTACGAGCACTCCGTCTTACTCATCCTCGGAACCGGGCCAGGCGTCGGCCTCGCAATCTGGATACTCTCGGGCAAGCTGCAAGGCGTTGGTAAGCAGATCGTCATGTTCCAGGCCTGCGCCAATACGATCTCCGGAACGGTACTGGCCATTCTCGGCGCGATCTTCATCTACGGGGATGACTCCTTTTCCCTCTGGTTTAGATCTCTCCCGGAGGAACGCGTTGATGACGTCCTCTCCCAAGCCTATCTCGTCCTCCAGAGTTGCAATTTCCTC
>CAWUJC010000252.1:0-4914 GCA_963922355.1 uncultured bacterium
GGAGTGAGGACGTGCACGTCATGTTCGACGTCGGGCCGGCGGGTGCAGGGCATTGGCACGAAGATAAGCTGCACTTCACTCTTTCAGCCTTTGGAAAGTTGATGCTAACCGACCATGGCTATTACGATTACGACCAATCACTCTGGCGTTATTTCAGCCTCGGGACGCGGGCGCACAACACCCTTTCGGTCGACGGTAAATGGCAGCACCGCGGCAAGTATGACTTTCGCCCAGAAAAGATGACGGCGGAGTTTGAGGCGGCTTTGCTTCCCTTTTTCGACTTTGCCATGGCCACCTATGACGAAGGCTACGAAACGGCAAGCTACGATAAAACCAAGGCCTATCATCCCTTCACTTGGAAGGGGGACCGCGAGAGCAATCCAACGCACACGCGCTTTCTGCTCTACTTTAAGCCCCACCTTGTGCTCGTCTTGGATCAGGTGACCGGTGGCACAAAGTCTCATCTCATCGAATCTTTTTTCCACACCTCCGGCCAAGAAAGTAAGCAGCTATCGCCGCAGCATTACCGCATTTCTTTTGGGAATGAGACTTATCTCGACGCGCTATCCTTATCGCCTGATGCGGTCAAGCTAGAGGCGGTCTCGGGACAAAAATCCCCGGAGCTGATGGGCTGGAACATCCAGGCGAAGAAGCCCCAGCCAACCCTTATCCAAAAGACAAAGGTTGCACCGCCTACGTGGATGGCGATGGGGTTGCTGCCTTGGAAAGCAGAAGCTCCGAAGATGAAGGGTAGAACCTCAACGAAAGGGGACGTGATTGAGGGAAATGTTCATCTCGATGCCACCACTCTACGTTTTGCGGTGAACAGTGCCTTCGATCAGGAGCCACGCTCTTTATCGATTGGTGAGAAGCTTCGTGCGGAAGCTCGGCTCCTCACCCTTGAGGAGTCGGGCCCCATGCAGCTAGTCCAAGCGGTTCAGACGAAAAAGGTAACGACGCCATCGTGTCAGTTCACTTCAGAGGTGCCACTGGATCTTTCGCTTTGGACGTCAGGCGAAACGACCAAGCTGTATCTGGTTGCCGATCAAAAAGAGCTGGTGGTTAATTTTACGCTGCCTGCGCTCGGGCCGCAGGAGTTGGATCAAGCTGTCTGGTATGAGTTGACTAAGCAGGGGTGGCAAAAAACGACGACCCCGGAGAGGAAAGTTCAGACTAACAAAGAAGTGACGAAGGGACTGACCTACGCCGAGTACCGAAGTGAGCTAGAGGCGGCGGCAAATTCGCTGCCCCATACTCAATTCATGGAAGCTGAAGCTTTGCCGCGCTCCTCGGGGTTGAAGACAGGCAAGAAGATTGGGGTCGAAAAAGAAGTCATTACCGCCTGGAATTCACCGGGGCAGAAGCTCACGGCCAAGTTGATGGTAACGGAGCCCGTCGATGTGGCGATTCGCCTACGCTATGCCTCCGGGGAGTTTCCGGTGCGCGAGATTAGAATCAACGGGAAGTCTCCCTTTACCGAGGCGCAAAACATCGCCTTTGAGACGACCAAGGGTGAGCCGCCCTCGGGAGGTTGGGGGAATTTTGCGGATGATTTTAAGACGGTGACCTTGGGGGAGCCTCAACATCCTGGCGGGTATCAGTTTCGACTTCAACCGGGCGAAAATAGCATCGAGATGATCAATCAAGACGGCTCGGGGATGAATCTTGATTGGATCGAATTCCTCCCGGTTGGAGCCAAGGAGAAGACCCCATGATCGTTGAATACATCACCCTGGGCATCTACTTCATTCTTCTCTTGGTGATCGGGGCCAGGTTCGCCCGCTTCAACCGAGACATGAGCGACTTCGTCCGGGGTGGTGCGCGTGCCACGTGGTGGATGGTTGGCACTAGCATCACCATGGCCGGGATCAGCGCCTTCACCTTTACGGGCAATGCTTCCGCTGCTTTCGAAGGAGGGCCTAGTTTGCTGGTTATCTATTTGGCCAACGTACTCGGGCTTTTATTGGGGGGCTTGTACTTGGCCCGGTGGTACCGCCAGACCCGCGCCTATACCTCGATGGATGTGGTGAGGGGAAGATATGGCACCGGCGTGGAGCAATTCTGTGTGTACTTCGGGTTGTTGCTTGCGCCGGTCACCGCCGCGGTTCAGCTCTGGGCTTTGGCGGTTTTTGTCAGTGCGATTTTTGGGTTTCCTCTCTACGGCAGTATTCTGGTCATCGGGGGAATTACGCTCGCCTATTCCTGCAGTGGTGGGATGTGGGCGGTGATGGCCACCGATGTTGTGCAGGCGGTGATTCTCTACGGGATTACGCTCCTGATGGCGGTCTTGGCGTTGCTGCAGTTCTCCAGCTTCCATGAACTCACGGAGGCGTTCTCTACTCCCGAGATTGTGCGTGATTTTTCCTTCGTGAACCAACCCGAGGATTTCGAAGGGGCCCGCTTCTCGCTCGGCTGGTTAGTGCCTATCTTTTTGATGCAGTTCTTTTCTCAAATCAACTTGGCATCTTCCGGAAAGTACTTGGCCTGCAAAGACGGGGCAGAAGCTTCCAAGGCCGCCTTTTGGGCCATGGTGCTCATGGGCCTTGGTTCGGTCATCTGGTTTATCCCGCCGATGGTGGCACGGGTCCTTTTTGAGCAACAAGTGCTGGCCATGGACATTGCCGATCCTGCCACGGCATCCTATGCGGTGGCGGCGCAGCACCTGCTCCCGGCTGGGATGCTGGGTATCATGATTGCCGCGATGTTTTCCGCCACGATGAGCAGCATGGACATGGGGTTGACGAGCCAGACTGGCATCATTGTGCGTAATTTGCTGCCGCGACTTCTGAAGGTTCTTCAACGTCCCCAGATTCCGAAGGAAAAAGAGGTTCTCTTGTGCCGGGCGGTCACGCTCTGTCTGGGGATTTTCATCATCAGTATTAGCCTTTTTTTGGCTTCCCAAGGGGCCGTTCGGCTCTTTGACATCTTTCTCTTTATCGGCTCTATGGTGGGGGTGCCGATGAGCATCCCGCTTGTTGCGGGGCTTCTCATCAAACGCTTACCCAGCTGGAGCTACTTCCTCATGTTTGGCGGCGCCTTGCTCCCCTCAATCGGATTAACCTTAGCTGACTACGGCTGGGGGTATGAGGTGACGATTCAAGAGAGGGCGGCTTGGGCCATGGTGGGAGGTGCTCTTTTGACGGGGCTGTCTTACGTTCTGGCTCCCTACAGAGGGAAGGAACAAATCAAGCGAGAGGACCGATTCTTTACGGACCTCAACCGGCCGATCGAGTTCGAGAAGGAAGTTGGGCGCAACCTCGACCGCGAGCAAGCCAAGCTGACCGGGCAAATCGTCATCGTCTTAGGACTGCTTGTTTTGCTGTTACTCTTTGGTTGTAGCGGTTGGTTCGAGGTGCTGGCGGTTAGCAGCCTGAGTGGGTTTACCCTCGTTTGCGGATTTCTTTTGCATTCGTCTGGGAACGCCTAACTGTAGCTGGAATCCCCTCCGAAGGACTGAGACCAATCATGCCGCTTGCCCCCTTTACCTCCACGCGCTTTTGGGAAGCTCCCGAGTTGACCGCCTTAAATCGTCTTCCCATGCGGGCGACGATGTATCCTTTCCCTTCTGCTGCTCTGGCGAAGCGGGGAAAGCGCGAGAAAAGCCCCTGGTATCTTCCCCTCAATGGAGATTGGCAGTTCCAGATGTTGCGTCAGCCAGAGGACCTTCGGGAGAAACACCTCGCTCCCACAACCAGCCGCCAGAGTTGGGACAAGCTGGCCGTGCCAGGGAACTGGACGCTTCAGGGCTACGGGCATCCTCATTACACCAACATCAAGATGCCTTTTCCGGAGGAACCACCTCGGGTCCCCGAAGAGAATCCGACCGGCGTGTATGCGCGGGAAGTCATGATCCCGAAAGAATGGAAAGGTCGGCGCACGGTCATCCACTTTGGCGGTGCGGAGAGCGTCCTCAGCCTCTACGTGAACGGGCAGTTTGTCGGGATGGGCAAGGATAGCCGGCTGCCTTCAGAATTCGATGTGAGCCCCTACGTGCAAGCCGGACGCAAGAACCTGATTTGTGCGGTCGTGATCAAGTGGAGCGACGCGAGTTTTATCGAAGACCAGGACCAATGGTGGATGGGCGGGTTGCACCGTGAGGTCTATCTGTACGCGACCGAGCAAGTTCATGTGGCCGATGTTTTTGCTACAGCTGGATTGGAGAACAACTATCGAGACGGAAGGCTGCAGCTCCAAGTGCGGGTGGGCTTCCCCGGCAACATCCAAGAAGGGTGGAGCGTGGCGGCTCAGTTGTATTCGCCTGGAGGTAAAGCCGTTTGGGTAAGTGCGAAGTCACTACCAGTGACCTTGGGGAGGCGCGCTATCCACCATCGGGGACTGGCGGTTTTGGATGAAACCATGGCCAAAGTCATGGCATGGTCGGCTGAGTTGCCGCATCTATACCGCTTGGTGCTGACGCTGAAAGATCCGCAAGGTCGCGCCGTTGAGCACACGTCTACCCGAGTCGGTTTTCGCGTGATAGAAGTGCGCGATCGTCAGCTGCTGATCAACGGGCAGCGTGTGTTGATCCACGGGGTGAACCGTCATGATCACCACGAGACCAAAGGCAAGGCGATTGATCGCGAAACTATGCGCCAGGATGCGCTCTTGATGAAGCGCTTCAACATCAACGCCGTACGGTGCGCGCATTATCCCAACGATCCTTCTTGGTTAGAACTTTGCGACGAACTTGGCCTCTACGTGATTGATGAAGCCAACCTGGAAGCGCACGACTACTACCACACCTTGGAGAATGACTCGCGTTGGTCAGCCGCATTCCTGGATCGCGCGGTTCGGATGGTGGAGCGAGACAAGAATCACGCATCGGTGATCTTGTGGTCGCTCGGCAATGAGACCGGCTATGGAGCCAACCAAGACGGGATGGCCGGATGGGTGAGGGGAAGAGATGCCTCTCGT
>CAWUJC010000253.1:0-4909 GCA_963922355.1 uncultured bacterium
TCGGCGTTCTGCGCAAAGGTGTAGGGACTCGACGGCACACTGATGACCTGGGCGGACGCCTTTGGGTCTGGCGGGGCGGGGACGGTCATCTGCGGCTGGGCCGATTTCAGTGCCCGTTGCACGGCCTGGCCATCGTACGACATCAGGCGGCCCGGATCAGGACGCTGGGCAACCGGCTCGGGGCTTTGCGGCAAGCGCGATGCCCCTTTCAGCGCCATGGGGTTAATCTCTACCCGCTTAATCTCAAAAGGCTCGGCCAACTGCTCTTTCCGTGCCGGGATACCGTACTCAAAGATGCGGACGACCGAGAACCACAGGAGAATGCCCACGTGGATGAGCAGCGAAAAAATCAGGGCCAGGACCACCAGCTTGCCCAACCGGGCACGCGGCGACACCGCGTCCAGCGCCCACTCGCGTGGGGGCGCGGCCGGAGTCTTGGAAGAGGAAGCGGCCTTAGCTACGGTAGTCGGGATAACGGCGGCGAAGCTCTTGTTGGAGCTCCATGGCTTTTTCCGGCTGCCCGGCGCGTTGGTACGCTTCCCCGGCGCGTTCGAGCGCCCGCGGGGTGATCTCGGGGTCTTCATACAAAACACTTAGGGTAGAGAAAACTTTGGCCGCCTGCGCGAACTCGCCTCGGGCCAATAGAATTTCGCCCAGCAGTTCACGCGCTCGGGCATTCTGAGTCCCCTCGGGCGTTTGCACCATGGCTTTTTCCACCAGCTCCTGGGCTTCCGGCAGGGCGGAGGCTCCCTTCTGCGCTCGAGCCAAGGCGAGGAGCACTTCGGTGGCATTGGCTAAGTCGGGCTTCTGTTGGCGGTAGCGTTCGTAGCTTTTCACCGCATCGCCGAAGCGGCCTTCCAGCCTCTGCGCTTCGGCCAGCTCCCACCAAACAGGAACGGCGAAGTCCCCTGGTTGCGGATGCTGCGCCACGATCTGGAAATACTCCGCGGCCCGGGCGAATTGCTTGTCCCCGACCGCTTGGCGGCCGAGCCAAAAATAAAGCGCGGCAGGCAGCGGGTTGGCTCCCTGGGCCGCGTTGGCTTTGGCGGCCGAAGCGTCATATTCGGCCCGGTAACGACGGGTGGCTTCCGGCTCTTCCTGGGCAAAAGCGAGCAAGGCGAGGCGCTCCGTCGCGGGCAGATAATGCGAAGTGGCATCCAGCTTTCGCGCCTCGAGCAAGAGAGGTTCCGCTTTGGCGTAGTCGCGCTGGGTGAAGGCATGGTCACCCAAGATAAAGTTGGCGAAACCTGCCACCTTGGATTGGGGAAACTCCTCCAGCAACTGGCCAAAGGCTTCGACCGCGCGGTCTTTTTTGCCGGTCTCTTCGGCCAAAAGTCCAATTTGTTCCAGCGCCATCTGGCGAGAAGCAGTTTTCTCCGGAGCCCGGAGTAGAACGGTCTCCCAAAGGCGAAGCGCTTCCTCTGGCCGCTGGGCGTTTTGCAAGGCGATGGCCGCGCGGATGCGAGCCGGAAGCGCGGAGTCGTGCGTAGAAAAGTCCTCTGCGAATTTGAGGTAGGCATCGGCCGCTGCGGGCCACTTTTCTTGCTCGTACAACGCGCGGGCCAGCTCGAACTGGATTTCGTCGCGCGGAATTTTCTCGACCAGTTCGCCGGTCAGGCCTTGGAGATTCCGCCAGAGCTTTTCCGCTTCGGCAAATTGCTCGGCCCGGCTCAAAGCCTGCGCCCGGAGGTAGAAGACTAAGGGCAAATACGGCGCCCGCGGATAAGCCGTGACGTAGGCTTCCGTGTCGGCCAGCAGTCCGTCCGGCGCCACTTGGCTACGGGCCACCAAACGCTGGTACGCGGCAAAAGGGGCGATCTCGTGATCGGGGTAAGCCTTCAAGAAATCTTGGAAGCCTTGATCGGCCAAACCGTACTGCTCCAGCCCATAATGAGCCGCCGGGACGCCGTAAACGAGTTCCGGTCGCATGCTGTCAAGAAAGCGCCCGCGTTCCTTCTCGGCCAGCTCAAGCAAAGGCCGGTGCCGTTGCTGGGTGGCATACAGGCGGAAGAGGCCGGAATTGGCGGCCACTCGCCACTCTCCAGATTTTGCCAACACCCGAGCCCGCTCGAAGAGACGCTCGGCCTCTTTCGGCTTTTCCAATTGCATAGCCAGCCATCCCGCCCGAGCCGCCGCCATGGCTTGGACATTGGGGTCCTTGGCCAGAGCTAACGTCTGCTTCCAGTACTCGAGCGCTTCTTCCGGGCGCCCGGCCTTCTCCAACGTTTGAGCGAGCGCCTGAACAGCCGCCGGCCAATAAAGCTTGGCGGCGGTATTCTGGAGAATGGCCCGCATGGAGGTGATGCCCGCTTCGTCCTCCCCGCTTTGAAGCTGCCCCAGGGCGAGAAGATACTGGGCGGCGGCCTTGATCGTCGGGTCCACCTTCTCCGCCGTCAGCACGGGCTGCAGGGTGGCGGTCGATTCGGCGTACTTGCCTTCCTGATACAGATAATGCCCGACGCGCAGGCGGGCGTTTGTCGCCAGCAGACTCGTGGGATAAGCCTGGAGAAAGTACTGGTAAGCGGCGAAAGCGTCCTTCGACCGGCCAAGGAGGCGGTAGCATTCCGCCAGCCGGTAGAGCGCTTCTTCCCGCCGCCGAGCCGTGGGGAAGCGCGTCACCAAATCGCGATACGAGGCCAGCGCTTCCGGGTACTTCCGTTGGCGGAAGAGCAACTCCCCTCGCTCGTAAAGGGCATTGGCGGGGGAAATGATTTGGATCTGCCCTTCCGGCACGGCCACCACCGGAGCCTTGGGCGCAGCGGGCGGGGGGACTTCTGGCGCGGGCGGAAGTTGAACCTCCCGGACCATATCGGGGCGGACGGGGGCCTTTGTCTTGCTGGAGACGGCATCGCGTTGCGCACCGGTCTGCCCCCAGAGCGGAACCGCCAGGGAGGCGAAGCCGAGCAGACTCAACCGAAAAAAGTAAGAACCACGCGTCTTCAGCTCCCCTCACCTCCTCCGGTCCCATCACCCGGGTCGGTCGCAAACGCCACGTTCCAGAGATCGGCGCCGCGGCAGGCATCCAGGACGCGTACCAAATACTTGTAGTCGGTGTTTTCGTCCGCGCGGATGGTCACGGCTTGGTCGGGGTAATCGGCGACTATTTTAGTCAGGATGCCTTGCAGCTCCTGCTGGGTGATGGAGCGGCGATTGAGGATAATCTCACCGTTGGAACGGAGGTTAACGATGACCTCCCCAGGTAATTTACTTGGTTCCACGGCGTTGTTGGCCGTGGGCATCTTGACGTCTAAGTCCCTCTCGTATCGGGTGATATTCCAGGTCAGCAGGAAGAACGTGAGGAGAAACATCACAACATCGACAAACGGGGCGAGCTGAAATTGGATCGGCTCGGTGTTCAATCGCTTGCGGAAATTCATGGTTGGTCTGGTTCCTTGGACGCCGGGGGGCGAAGCTGGGTTCACCCGCCAGGAAGCGAGCTGACTCTACTTGTAAGTCAGACCTTTTCATTCTGCACGAAGTTTCCTAGTCTGCATCACAAGAGATACTATCTAGGCGTAACAATGACATTCCTCCCCCTCTGGATGCGTCCCTGGGCGCTTCCGCTCCTGGTACTGCTGTTTTGCGGCCTGGGCCTTAGCCCAGTGATGGCCGATGATGCCAAAGAATGGCACGATGCCTTGGACTTGGGCGGACGGACGATTGTCGCCTCACTGCTCTTTACCGTCGTCGGTATCGTGATCATCTACGCCTTTGTCGGCCCGATCTGGAGAGACTTCTTCGCCAGCTTGCTCTGCATTGCAACAGTGGTCTATCAATCCCCGGAGATTATCCAGAATCCGGCCGAAGAACTGACCAAGCGCTACAACAGCATCATCAAGATGAAGCCGGACGACGATACGATGATCCTGCTGTTCTTCTGCTTTCTCGCCGCCTTCTTTGCTTTGCGGATGTTCATCGCCATCCTCGAACGCAGTGGCAAAGACCACGACGAATAGGCTGGCGAGGCTTCCCTACATGATGCCGAAGGTATCCCAGGCTTCTTGTGCCTTCATCCCACCCTTGATCGCGTGGTAGACCTTCTTTTCGCCGAGTGCTTTTTCGAGCGACTTGGTGATCACTTCTTCCTCTTTCTCCTTCGGGATGATGAGGACACCATCGATATCGCCAAAGACGATGTCGCCCGGGCGAATCGTGACGCCGTTCATCTCGATGGTGCAGCGGAAGTCGACACCTTCCCGCGCACGCGTTGATCTTGCGCGTAGCGACCGTAGGAGAACGTGGGAAAGCCGAGGGCTAAAATACCCGGCGTATCGCGCGAGTAGCCGTCAACCACTGCCCCCGCCGCGCCGCGGTTGGTCGCCGCGGTACTCATCAACTCACCCCAGAGGGCGTAACTCGGAGAAGCCCCCGTACAGATGTAGACCTCATTCTTTTCCAAGTGATCCAGCGCGGTAAGCATCAGACCAAAAGCCTGGTTGAGAGAATTTGTCGGACGCCCCGGGCCCTCGCCACCGGTATCGTCCATTTCCAAGACGGGCATGGCCCGCCCCGCCACAACCATATCGTCGCGCAACGGCTGAATTTGCGGGGCGAGAAATTGGTGGCTATCGCCCAAAACGTCCATCACATCACCGACAACAGCGGTGAAGAGGTCACGTTTCATTAGGGCGAAGAGTTCGTCATCATTGCTCCATTTGCTCATGGCAAGAATCTAAACTTTGGCCTTGTCGCGGTCAATTATTAGGACTTAAATGTCCACATAGTTGACCTTATCAACTGCATATCTGTCATGCCTCCTACCGAAGCTGCTACCTCGCTGATCAAGGCGCTCGACCTTCTCTCCTACTTGACCGGACATCCGGAAGGGAAACGCCTCTATGAAATCACCGAGGCACTCAACCTGCCTCGGCCCAGTGTCATCCGCTTGCTCCAAACTCTGGTCGGCTAC
>CAWUJC010000254.1:0-4886 GCA_963922355.1 uncultured bacterium
GCGGAATGCGGGCGTACGGAGTATCCGCTGGGAGCGTTGGGCTGCGGCGGGCAAGCATTGGGATGGTCGATCCTGTCGTGGTGGAGTTGCAGGTGGGGTGCCAGGTTGGGGGAGTGGATCGGGCTAACGAGGGAGATAAAGGTTATTATACTTATTTACGTAAATACTAAACTCGATTCGGTGTCATTTCGAGTGACGAATTGTAACGATTAGATGACGTGATTCGGTATCGCATGGTAGTATCTCATTCGACGTTTCGTGGACGCGGTACTTATCGAAAAAAACGCAAAAAACGATGACAAGTCTGTCACGTTCATCCGCTAAGGCAGTGAAAAGAGGGGACCCTAGTCCGACTGGCGGGCTTCGAAGGCCTTGTCCCGCGCTTGTTGTACCCCCGCCCAGCTGGTGCCGAGCGCCCAGAGCCAGGCGAGGAGAAAAAGGCCGAGGCCGGAAAAGGCGGTCAGAATCCCCGGTGTAGCGAAGGCGTCTTCCGTCCCGTAAGCGATGATGTGGCCGAGCATGGTGAAGAACCCCAGCAAGGTGAAGAGCTGCCCAAACAGGGCAAAGAGCAGTTGCAGGGCGCCCAGGTATTTCTGGCCCGCCATCCAGGTGCCCATTCCGGGCATCGAAATATTGGCCATCAGGTAGCCGTAGGCTTTCTTTTCTTCCGGCGAGCGATTGGCGCCCGTCAGTTGAACCTCGGGTGGGGCGGCGGATGGCTTCGGCTCGGGCGGCGTGGTCATGACGAACGGCGCAGGTGGCGGACGAACATTTGATCGTAGACGCTTAAATCAGCCAGCGTGGTGAGCAGAAAGGTAAAGGCCAGAACAATGGCGGCAAAGAGGAGGAGGGCTCCAACGAAGAAGACATCCCATTGCGCCAGGCCAAAGAAAAGTCCGGCGAATACGAAGATCCAGCCCAACACTAAGATGAGGTAGGCCAAGACCCGCCAGAGAAAGACATCAAACAGGCGCCGCCAGACCAAGCGGACGCTCACTTCTGTCGCGTTCCAGAAGTCTAACTTCTGGTCGATCACTAGTTGCACGGCGTAGTTAAACAAGCACAGCGCCATATTGATGATGATGAAGAACAAGAGCGCAAACGGAGCGGCCAGCAGGAAGGGGACCAAGGCGGCGTACGTGCTGGTCGAGCCGCTGCCGGCGGTCGCCGCGATGAGGACAATCAGAACGAAGACCAGAACCATAAAGATGATGGCGGCGATGATGGAAATAATAATGTAGGCAATGCCAATGGCGAGGCTGACCAAGATGAGCTGGAGGATCGGCGAGCCAAATCCGGCGAAAACCAGCGTGGGCGAGGTGCCGGAAGTGTCGGTCGTCGCGCGAAGCAAGCGTAGGATGAGCAGGTAGAAGCCACCCCAGATGGGGCCAAAGAAAACCCCGTAAAGAATGCCGCCCACTAGGCTGAGCATGAGGCCCGCCAAGTAGGCGGGGCTAAAAGCGTCTTCGTTGGGTTGGCTGTAGGCGTCGGCGTTTTCGACAAAGCCCTGCCAATCGTTAATCATGGCGCTCAAGGCCTCATAGCTTTTCTGCCAATCGCCGCTCAGCGACTGGCCGAGCAGGTAGGGCGTCTGGAAGGCCAGGTAGATGAGCATGACTAAGCCAAAGGCGGCGAGTAACTTGCCGGGGAAGCGCCCCATCAGCATCAGGGCTTCGCTTAGCGCCACCTCAATACTAAATTTACCCGTGGTGTGCAGGAGGGCCTGGGCGTGAACTTCCGGACTTTCTGCTGCGGGGCCGGGGACGGGCGGAGGCGTGGGGCCTCCTTGCTGGCTGGCGTCTTCTGTCATCTCCCCCTAAAGTATGGGGCATTCGCCGACCTGCAAGCCTCCGTCGTCCCTCCCAAGATGAAAGCATACTTCCCCGCCGACCGTCCCGTCCTCGTCCTTGCCCCCATGCAGGACGTCACGGACCTGCCGTTTTGGCGGATTCTCCACCGCTACGGCGACCCGGACGTCTACTTCACAGAGTACTTTCGCGTGCACGTGGCGAGTCGCCCGGAGAAGCCCATCCTCCGCTGCATCGACCACAACCCGAGCGACAAGCCGGTCCTCGCCCAGATGATCGGTCAAGACATCCCCGCACTGGTCCGCACCGCGCAAGCCTTGGCCGAGCACCCCATCGCGGCGGTGGACCTCAACCTTGGCTGCCCGGCCCCGGTGGTCTGCAAGAAGGACTCGGGCGGTGGGCTGCTCCGTCAGCCAGAAAAGATCGACGCCATTCTCGGCGCGTTGCGCGAAGCACTGAGTGCAGTCGGCTGTGGGTTCACGGTAAAGACGCGGATCGGCTTCGACGCCCCGGAGGAATTTGATCGCATCGTCGAAGTCTTTCAACGCCACCCCATCGACATGCTTACCGTCCACGGCCGGACCGTCCGCGAGATGTATCGGACGGCAGTGCACTACGACCGCATCGCCCAAGCGGTGGACGCGATGCCCTGCCCAGTTATCGCCAACGGCAATGTGCTCAGCACGCGCTTGGCCTTGGAGACCATCCGCCGGACCGGCGCGGCGGGCTTGATGATCGGCCGTGGCTGCATCCGCAATCCGTGGATTTTTCGGCAAATCAAAGAAGCCTACACCAACGCGAATGCGGCGGGGGCGGTCGGCAGCCCGGAATGGGAGGCGGCCTTTGCGCCTGACTTCCACCCCACGCTGCGCGATGTGCTCGGTTACCTCGAGTTACTTTGGGAAGAGACCTGGTTGCCGCCCCACCCGAAGCGTCCACCGGCACGACACGTGGCGAAAATGAAGAAGTACCTCAACTTCATCGCCCAAGGCATTGGCGGGTCGGAGCAACCCCTGCTCAAGCAAATCCGCCGCGCCCAAGACGAAGAGGAATTTTGGCGCATCGCCCGCGAGCACCTGGAGTCGGACGAACGTTTCGAACCAGAACCGCCTACCGCCGCCCTGATCGACGAACGCAGCCAACGCGCCGTGCAGGCGGAAAAGGAAGCATTGCTGATCAAGTAACTAAAAAGAAGATCACGCAGTGGTGCGGCCAGCATGATGCTGGACCCTGAATACGGAGGGCGGAGCTGCAGCGTGACGTTGCACCCCAAAATTTGGTAGGGCGGGCAGGACCTAGCAGTCGGCATCCTTGCCCGCCGTTTGTTGCTTAACCACAGATTTCGCAGATGTTTACCTATTGCTGATGGCCCTGACGACGAACATAGTTGCCCAAACCGTGGAAGTTCTGATTCAGAATCAGAATGATGAAAAGGCGCAGCAGAAGTTGGCTGACTATTTGGAGTATCTGGCCTGTGCCTTGTTCCGGTTGCGGCAACGAGAAGGTCTTTGGTGCGATGGAGTAACGATCAAATTACTAGAGAAGCGCAAAGCACATCAGCTCTTCTTGTCGGGGGAGATGTGGACAGCCAAGGGCGGCGCGTCCGATCAGTGGCAAGAATCAGCTGAGATCTTGATCAGCGATCAAAGGGCAACGAAGCAGGGAATTTTAATTAAGCTGTGGGTAGAAGATTGGGAGGGTGAAGCGCAACTGGATGACCTCATTAATAATCTGCGTGAATCTGCGTCATCGGCGGATTAAAACATCATTCATGTCCGCTTTAGTTTCTGCTGCCGAGCAATTGAGGAAAGACCTGCGAGGGTTGGCCTTTGCTGAGCCGGTGACCCACGTCTACAATCCGCTGGAGTATGCCTGGACCTTGCACCAGCAGTATTTGGAGCGCTTTGGCGCGGGGCCGAAGCGCATCCTTTTCCTTGGGATGAATCCCGGACCTTGGGGCATGGCGCAAAGTGGCGTGCCGTTTGGCGAAATCCCGGCGGTGCGCGACTGGATGGGCTTGGCGGGCGAGGTCGCCAAGCCGGAGAACGAGCACCCCAAGCGTCCGATCGAGGGGCTGGCTTGTGCGCGCTCCGAGGTCAGCGGACGTCGACTCTGGGGTCTTTTTGCCGAACGCTTTGGCGCGGCGGAGAACTTCTTCGCCGAACACTTTGTGGTCAACTTCTGCCCGCTGGTCTTCATGGAAGAAACTGGGCGCAACCGCACGCCGGACAAACTCCCCGCCGCCGAAATGGCACCGGTCAACGCGGCATGTCAGGCCCACCTGCGCCGAGTCGTCGCCGCGCTCCAGCCCCGCTACTTGATTGGCGTGGGGGGGTACGCCGAAGCGCAACTCAAGGAGGCGGTTGTAGAAATGGAACAAGATGCGCCGGGCGATCTGCCGAAAGAGTACGAAGTCAAACGCGTGCTTCACCCGAGTCCGGCCAGCCCCGCCGCTAACCGTGGCTGGGCCGAAGCCGCCACCAAATCGCTGGTCAAGCAAGGCGTCTGGGAGGGGTAGAATCCCCGCTAGCCATGGCTGGCAAGCTGCGCTAAGCATAAGGCATGAACGTCAACGGCGAACCTTGGCGCACCATTTGGGTGGAGGACGACGGCTGGTCGATCGGCATCATTGACCAGCGCCGTCTGCCGCATCATTTTGAAACGCTGCGCCTGACCACGGTCGATCAAGCGGCGCACGCCATCCAGGACATGGCCGTGCGGGGCGCGCCCCTGATTGGTGCGACCGCGGCCTACGGCGTGTGTTTGGCCATGCGGCAAGACCCGTGCGATGTTGCCTTGGAAGAAGCGGTCGAGAAGCTCCAGGCCACCCGGCCAACGGCGATCAACCTGCGCTGGGCTCTCCAGCGGATGAAGGATGCCCTTTCCCAAGTGGCGCCGGAAGACCGCGTGGCGACTGGCTATACCCAGGCTTCCGAACTTTGCGAAGCCGACGTGGCGACCAACGCGGCGATTGGCCGGCACGGGTTGGAGATTTTTCGGCAAGTGGCGGAAGCCCGCGCCGCCAAAAGATCGGAAGAGCGTCGTGTAGGGAAAGAGTGTACGTCCTGGTGTAGATCT